>NZ_CP029758.2:3968568-4273842 GCF_004006395.2 Clostridium sp. AWRP
TACTGGTAGGCTACTACGACCAAGAACAATCTGACTTAAATATTGAAAAAACAATTATAGACGAAGTATGGGACAGTTTTCCAAAACTTACCACTACAGAAATAAGAAATGCTCTAGCCAGCTTTTTATTTACAGGAGATGATGTGTTTAAAAAAATATCTTCTTTAAGTGGTGGAGAAAAATGCAGGATAAATCTATTAAAACTCATATTGTCTAAATCTAATTTTTTACTTTTAGATGAACCTACAAACCATCTTGATATAACGTCCCGTGAAGCCTTAGAAGAAGCTTTATTAAACTACAATGGTACCGTGCTTGTAATTTCCCATGATAGATACTTTTTAAACAAATCCGTCAATAAAATATATGAATTAAATGAGAATGGTGCAAAAGAATACTTAGGTAATTACACCTATTATGTGGAAAAGAAAAAGAATCCCTTAAGATTTGAAATGGAAGAAGAGCAAAGTTCAAAGACTAAAACTCAAATACAACATGAGAAAAAAAAGAAAAGAGAACTTGAAAAGTCTAAACGTGAAAAGAAATCTAAAGTTAGAAACATTGAAGAAGAAATTTCAAATTTGGAAGATCACGTACTTGAACTTCAGAAGAAACTGTGCCTAGAGGAAGTTTATTCTAATCCTGAAAAAAGCAGTGCTGTAAATAAGGAACTTTCAGATACACAAAATGAAATAGACACTTTATATGCTGACTGGGAGAAAATGTTATAGATTTATAGAATTTCAAAATAAAAATAAACTTATGCTCCGAATATTTTTACAACCACAAGCACGATTAAATATTTTGATAAGTCTAAGCAGAAAATTCACAAAAACCTAAGGACTTTTGAAAACTCGTACCTCAGACAATTCAAAAGTCCTAAGCTTTTTCATAAATTTTCAACTAAGACTTATATACAAAATATTTAAATGTACTTGTTTATTGTAAAATATTTCTACGCATAAGTTTATTTTTAAATTAGAAACAGCTATAAATTGTTGATATCTACACATTAAATGTAGTTTTTAACTTGAATTTAAAGTACATTCAAAGAATTACAAACATATATTTAAATCAATTTCTCAGGGATAAATTTAGAGGAAATCTTTTTTATCAATAGATAATCAAGTACTAAGAGAACACCACCTGCTATAAGCATTACAATATTATTTAGTAAAAGTATACCTGTCATTTGAGCTACTAATAGAAGAATCACTGGAATAACAAGAAGGCCGCTTACCTGCTGTGCTTCCTGGAAGGTTTCTGACTTTGCCGATACCATAACAGTAAATGTTAGTGATAATAAATTGATTGCAGGTGAAATCCAAAGTATGATTATGAGCCATTTTATGTCTGGAAAAATAAGTCCTCTAAAATAGATAAAACCACCTATGTTACATATAATGCCAAAGGCTATAAATGAAATGAAAGTCACGATGTAAGATGGCACAAAAACGCCTAAAATCTTAGCTCTAAGCAGTTGTTCCATTGATATTGGTGTATAAAGTAGAGACTCCAAAGTTTTATGCTCTTTTTCTCCAACAAAACTACTGGCTCCAATAACTCCTGAACACATTATTGGAATTATGAGAAAATATGATGGAAACATAAAGTCTATACTTACTTTTATTAAAAGCTTAGCTGGAGTATATGCTGCATATTCAGGAGGCAATTTTCTTAGGAGAGGAGTCATTTTTGTAAGCATACTTGAATCATTTCCAATAAAGTTCGCACCAATAAGTATTCCTAATGGTATGATTACAATCAAAATAATCGGTACAATAGTCATAGGCATAATAACACGTTTTGAACTTGTTATTTCATTTATATCTTTATAGATCAATGCTTTTTCACTTATATTCATACTCTAACACCCCCAGACTTATAAAGTTACATCATTAGATGTGCCTTTTATATATTTAAAGTAAAGTTGTTCTAGTGACCATTTCTTCTGCATCGCCTCGTAAATTTCTCCACCACTTGTCAGTATTCCTTGTATCAAAGTATTTACCTCCTTGTCTCCTAAAATAGATTTGCTATATATATCATTACCTTCATGGATAAATCCAAGTTTTTCCGAAATATTTTTTCCTCTAATTTTTAATTGAAGAGCTGCATTTTTCCTTAAAGCAAGTTCCTCAAATGTACCTAACCCGAGGATACTACCATTATTTATAAAACCATATAGTGTGCAGATATCTTCAGCATATTTTAATTGATGGGTACAAAGAAATATTGTAACCTCGTTTTCCTCTGCAAGTTCTTTTATAAGCCTTGTAACATTTAGTGCATTTTCTGGATCTAAACCAGAAGTAGGTTCATCAAGAAATAAAATCTTAGGATTATGAACTAATGCTACAGCCAGAAAAAGCCTCTTTCTCATTCCCGTACTGAAAGATTTTATCTTCCTGTTTTTTACATCTAATAACTCCAGCCTCTTCAGTATAAAATTAGTACGTTCATTAAGCAATTTTTCACTCATTCCATGCATTTTGCCAAAAAATATAAGATTCTGCTCAGCAGTAAGGTTTTCGTAGCAGGAAGAACTTTCAGTCATAACTCCACATAATCTATGAATCTCAATATTATTTTTTCCCACAGGTATCCCTAAAATTTCAGCATATCCTGACGTTGCCGAAAGAATTCCATTAAGAATTCTAACTGTAGTGGTTTTTCCTGAACCGTTAGGGCCAAGAAATCCAAATATCTCGCCTTTTGGTATACTTAGGCTTATATTGTTCAAAGCATTAATCTGACCATCATAAGACTTTTTAAGATTTTTTATATTTATTGCATTCACTTTTTTCACCTAACCTTTCTTTTAGTTTTTTCTTGATTATTTTCTCATCTATACGAGTATTTGTTCCATTACAATTATTATCCTTAAATCATTTATCCGATGACTACCTGCTCTAATACTTCCACGCACTCTGTGAAAGCGACTGTCACCAAATCAAAGAATTTGGGACATCTGCTTTTCTCCAAGTGGGAGTAAAGAGCAGCTACGTCCCTGGATAACGATTTCTAAGCATCAGGTGGAGTCAAAACTCCATCTGATGCCAAGAACTCTGTTTATCTACATTATTAAAATATTCATTTCTTTCTATCGCCTCTAAATACTATTTTAGATGTTGACCTATTTCCCGTAAATGGAGTTATAGTTGATCTTAGTTGAAAAAATCAACTTGCAGGAAACATGATTTCATAATTAAAGCCCTGCTTCTTTTAATTAAGCAAGGCTCATATACATAATATTTAATTTGTACTTTTTACAACTTGACATTTATTGCTTCTATTTTGAGGCATTTCACTTTTTATGTTACCTTTATACCTTATTTCTCACATATCACACTATCTTTCGTCTTCATACACAATAGTTCCCTTATATATCGTTCTCTTTACTTTTCCATACAACTTTTCACCTATAAAAGGAGAATTACAGGACTTAGAATAGAAATCACTTACCACATATTCTTCCTCAGGATTAAATATTACAATATCTGCCCTATGTCCTTCTTTTATATATCCCCTATCCAATCTATATAATTTGGCAGGATTTAGAGTAAATTTTTCTACAACATCCATATAACTTAAATATCCTGGCTTAACCAATTTTGAAATTGCAAGAGAAAGTGCAGTTTCAAGACCTATCATTCCACTTGGTGCTTTAGAAATTTTACCTTCTTTTTCTTTTTTTAAATGAGGTGCATGATCTGTAGCTATTATTTCAATTGTGTTATCTTTCAACGCCTCAATTATAGCCTTTCTATCACTTTCCATTCTCAAAGGTGGATTTACTTTTGCATTTGCTCCCTTTTTCAAGACTTCTTCTTCTGTTATGCTAAAATGCTGGGGTGTTGCCTCTGCCGTTATATTTGCACCCATTCTTTTTGCCCATCTAACAAGTTCAACAGATAAACCAGAACTTATATGCTGAATGTCAATTTTTGCTTTAGTTGATATTGCAAGTGCTGCATCTCTTGCAACAAGCACATTTTCTGCTTCTTTTGAAGAACCTTTTATATCTAATGCATCTGCTATCTTCCCTGAATTTATTCCATTTTCACTTATTAGTTCCGGATCTTCTTCGTGAAAGCTAAGAACTACATCAAGCTCCCTTGCCATCTTCATAGCCTCAACTGCTGTTTTTGAACTTATAATTGGTTTACCATCATCAGAAAATCCTACTGCTCCTGCTTCCTTTAACTTTTTCATGTCTACAATTTCTTTTCCATCCATTCCTTTTGTTATAGAAGCTACCTGAAGTACTTCAATTCTTGCCATTTTAGCCTTGTTTAATATATAGTTTAAAGTCTCAATATTGTCTACCACCGGTTTAGTATTCGCCATACATATAACCGTTGTATATCCTCCCCTTGCAGCTGCATTTGCTCCAGTAAATATATCTTCTTTATAAGTAAAACCAGGATCTCTAAAATGACTGTGTATATCTATAAAACCTGGAGCAACTATACAAGAAGACGCATCTATGACCTTATCTACATTTTTTTCATCTATGTTTTTAGCAATTTTCACCACATTTTCATTATCTATTAAAATATCCATGTTTTCATTTAACTTGCTCAATGGATCAATGACATATCCGTTTTTTATAAGTATCATTCCAAATCCTCCTACTATATTCATAAGCTATTTTGAATTAATAGTTAATAATGAAGAATTAATAGTTAATGTGGATTTTTTTCCGTTACACTACAAAAAATCTTTGATTAAGCTTTGCTTCGCATTATTTCTATTTTCTGATGTTAGGAAGAAAATTATCCTTATTTGATATTTGAACTTTGTACTTTGTTATTTAAAAACTTTATTTTCCCTTAGAATCTCTCTCTAAAAAGTCTAAAAGTACTTCTGTACGTTCTTTTTGTTTCTTTTCTAAAGCTTCTGGTGTCCAATTATAAAACCCTTGTCCACTCTTACTTCCCAAATTTCCAGCTTCAACTTTATCCTGCATTAACTTAGAAGGTTTTGTATAATTGCATAAATCTTTAAATAAATATGTAGATATATTATGAAATATGTCTAAGCCTCCTAAATCTGCACTGCATAATGGGCCTGTAACAGGTAATCTTCTACCATGTCCATATTCCATGGCTTTATCTACCTCTTCTGGTTTTGCCCAACCTTGTTCTACTATATATAAGGCTTCTCTAAGAAGTGCAAGTTGAAGTCTATTTCCTATAAAGCCTAAACATTCCTTTTCCATACGAACAGCCTTTTTACCTATAAATTCAACCCAATCCATGATTATTTTCACTGCATCCTCGGATGTTTTTTCTCCTGGTACTACTTCTACCAGCGGAATTAGCTGTGGTGGATTCCAAAAATGTGCAATTGCTACTCTTTCAGGACGTTTTGTATTTTTAGCTATAGCTGTTGGACTAAGTCCTGAAGTATTGCTAGCCAAAACTACATTTGATGGACAAATTTCATCTAACTGCCTAAAGATATCCTGTTTTAACTCCAAATTTTCAGCTACACATTCTATTACAAAATCAGCATCTTTAACAGCTTCTTGAATTGTTTTAACACCTTTTATTTTACTTAAAATTTCTCCACATTCGCTATCTGATAATTTTCCTGCAACCTTTAAACTATTTAAGCTAGATTTTATATTATTAAATCCTCTTTCCAAACTTGCATCAGACCTACCATACATAGCTACATTCAATCCTGCTTTTGCAGAAAGTAATGCTATACCATGTCCCATAGTTCCAGTTCCTAAAACCGCTATATCTTTGATGTTCATTATTCTTTACCTCTTCCTTGTACAAAAGTTGAAAACCAATTTATCTGTATTTTCCAATTTTCTCCTCCATAGTCACACCTGTTGGCTTATAATCTATTTTTACTACAGATGCAACTCTCTCTGCCCCTCCTTCTACACATATACTTTGAGCCTTTTCTACTATTTTCAGAAGTTCACTTAATTCACCTTCCATAGTAGTTTCCATAGGTCCTACTTCATACTTTACACCGGTAGAAGCTATATACTCTATAACCTTATCAACAACACCATACAAATCCTTATCCTTTACTACGGGTAACACTTGAAGACTTACATTTACTACTGCCATAATACATTTCTCCTTTTCACAATTTAATTTTTTGCTTAGAAACTCTATAGTTCATATCTTAAGCAATTCTCTCAATTTTTTTACGTTACTTCTGCTTATAGGAATTTCTGATTTTTCTTCATCATCCATAACTAGCTTGTAAGTTCCATTAAACCAAGAATATAATTCTTTTATATTGTCCATGTTTACCAGGTAACTCCTATGACATCTAAAAAAATTAGTTTTCTCTTCTATCTGATAAAGAGTTGTTCCCACTAGATATCTGTCATTTTTAGTTTTAACATAGGTTTTATCATCTTCTATATAGCAATAATAGATATCCTTTACATTTACTAATATTATCTTTCCCTGCCTATCACAAGGAATTCTTTTTACCAAATTGCTCTCTTTGTCTATTTTACTTACTATTTCATTTAGTATATTAGGTATTTTTTCATTTTCTGAATTTCTTTCATGCCATTTGCTAATTAATCTTCTTATAGTAACAGCTATTCTCTTTTCATCAAAAGGTTTAAGTACATAATCAAGGGCATATATTTCGAAAGCCTGAACCGCATATTGTTCATAAGCAGTAACAAATATTATATCTATTGATTTATCAAATTTTTTAATGACTTTTGCCAGTTCAATACCATTTTTTAAAGGCATATTTATATCTAAAAATACAGCATTTGGTTTTTTATTTTTTATAAGATCTAGTCCACTTTTACCATCGTATGCAATTCCTTCTATACATAAATCCTCATATTTTGATATTATATAATTCAATTCCTCCGCAGCAGGAATCTCATCTTCTACAATAACACATTTCAGTTTATCCATTTACCGATGAAACCTCCTTCATTGATATGAGGAAACTAATTTTAGTTCCATTATTTAAAGAAGTCTCTATACTTAGTCCATGGTCTTCCCCATATAATAGTTTTAATCTTTCATTTACATTCTTCAATCCTATTCCAGGCCATTTAGTTAAAATTTCATTTAATCTTTCATTACTCATACCTACCCCGGTATCTTCTACTGAAAATAGTATGTCTTTATCCTTAAAAGATGCCTTAAGATATACACTGCCACCTTCAGGTTTAGGTAGTATTCCATGTTTTATAGCATTTTCTACAATAGGCTGTAGTATGAATGCAGGAACCTTGGCTGTCATCATTTTATCTGGTATATCAATAATTAGCTTCAGCCTATTTCCAAATCTAGCTTCTTCAATAGAAATGTATGATTTAGTAAATTCTAATTCATCTTTTAAATAGGCAAAATCATCTTCTCTCTTTAAAGTTTGTCTAAAATAATTTGATAAATCTATGATAAGTTCCCTAGCTTTAGAGGGGTTTGTCCTACAAAACGACGATATGGTATTTAAAGCATTAAACAAAAAATGAGGTTCTATCTGGGATCTTAGCGCTTTAAATTCTGCTATGGATGCTTCTTCTGCTAATTTATTTAGTTTATATAATTCTATCTGGTTAGAAAGTAAATCGCTTAATTCCTGTACAAATTGTATAAAATAATTGTTAATATCCTTTTTTGACTTCAATCCAAGTCCCAGTACTCCTTGAAAACCAGAGTTTGGTATATTAAATGGTGCACATACAAAAAACATCTGTCCTTCATTTATGATTTTATACACAGGAATTTTATCACACTTATATATACTTTCTCTTAAGCTTATCTTATTTATGTTTTTAACAGAACAAGTCAAAATATCACTTTTATCTCCTATAAGTATTCCATCAATATTTGCTACTTCATATATTATTTTTGATACATTTTTAGCTGTTTCCTCACCAAGTCCTTTTCTCATATATTTTACAGTTCTCTTTGCAATATTTAAAGCCTTTTGTGCCTCTATAGCTCCAACTTTATTATATTCTTCCTTAACACTTTTTATTATACTTATAAAAATAACAGTACCTAATGAATTTATAAGTATCATCGGGACAGCTATAATTTTTACTAATATAAGTGCATTTATAAGGGGTCTTGCAAATATTAAAATTATTATCATTTGAAAGCATTCTGCAACTATGGCAGCAAAAAATGCGTGTTTTACGTTAAGGCTTTCGTCCTTGGAATATTTTCTTGCAATACCTCCTATAAACCCTTCTACTATAGTTGCAATAGTACAGGCAACAGCCGTAAATCCACCTAAAGTATATCTATGGACTCCTGAAATCAATCCTACTATAACTCCAATTAAAGGTCCTCCAATATATCCGGACACTATGGCCGCAATAGGTCTTGTATTAGCTATAGCATCATGCATTCCCAGATACCCTAGAACCATATTTTCCGAATTAATGTTATTAGCCGGTTCTACATTTACACCCGTATAATTACTTAAAATACCTAAAATACTAAAAAATATTACAAGTAGAATTTTATCTACAGTTCCTAGCTCATCTTTAATTAGTTGTTTTAAAATACTAGAATGATTGTACATATATGCAGATAAAGCAATTAAGGCCATGTTCTGAAGTAATTTAAGATAAATCAAAGTATATCACTCCCCGTATAATTATCTATGAGAACTAACAGGGACCAACTATCTTAACTTTTGTACCTAAAAAATATAATAGCACCCCTTATATTATAATAACAAAATTCAATTGCTTTGTTAATTTTATTATATAAATACCTCTTACCGATTAACGTCTATTTTCGACTATTTATCACCCTCTTTTACCATTTTAGAGTATATTAGTATGAAAGCAAATAAATTCGGACTATTATCAATATGTAATAACGTTACCATTGTTATTTATTAATCAAGAACTTTTAATTTATTAAAAATTTTACAAGGAGGTACTTATATGAACTCTATAGTACTAGTAATTATAGGAGCTTTAGTATTAGTCATAGGCTACAGACTTTATGGATCATTTTTAGCTGCAAAAGTCCTAGTTCTAGATGAAACAAGGGAAGTTCCTGCTAAAAAATTTGAGGATGGACATGACTATTTGCCTACAAACAAATGGATGCTTTTAGGACAGCACTTTGCAGCCATTGCCGGTGCTGGACCACTTATAGGACCAGTTTTAGCAGCACAATTTGGATATCTTCCAGGTACACTTTGGATTTTAATAGGTGGTGTACTAGCTGGAGGAGTTCACGATATGGTCATATTGTTTGCTTCAGTTAGACAAGATGGTCAATCCATAGCCGAAATTGCAAGAAAAAATTTAGGCGAAAGAATGGGTTATATTACATCAATTTCTGTCATTTTTATACTAATAATTACTATGGCAGGTCTTGGGCTTCCAATAGTAAACTCTCTTGCCAGTAGTCCATGGGGAACTTTTACCGTAGGTTTTACTATTCCGGTCTCAATATTCATAGGTATTTATCTTAAATTTATAAGACCAGGTAAAATAGGTGAAGGTACTATAATTGGTATGGCACTTATATTATTAGGAGTTATTTTAGGACCAACTATCCAAAGTTCAGCACTTGCTCCATATTTAACTTTTAATGTAAAGCAAATGTCACTTATACTTGCTATATACGGTTTCTGTGCAGCTGTTCTTCCTGTATGGCTCTTACTTATTCCGAGAGGTTACCTAAGCACTTACATGAAAATTGGAGTTATGGCCGCACTTGTAGTAGGTATTGTACTTGTAAGACCAGAACTTCAAATGCCTGCTCTTACTAAATTTGTAAATGGTGGAGGACCTATAGTTCCAGGTAAAGTATTTCCATTTATATTTATAACTATAGCTTGTGGTGCTCTATCAGGTTTCCATTCATTGATAAGTACCGGTACAACCCCTAAACTTATTGCCAATGAAAAGGATATTTTAGCTGTTGGTTATGGATCAATGATTATAGAATCTTTCATAGCTTTAATGGCATTAATTGCAGCAACTTGTCTTCCAACTGCTGATTACTTTGCTATAAATTCAACACCAGCTCTATTTGCAAAACTAGGTATGGTTCCAAAAGAACTCCCTATGCTGCAGCAGTTAGTAGGAGAAAACTTAGTAGGAAGAACTGGCGGTTCAGTATCATTAGCTGTTGGTATGTCTTACGTATTCTATAAAATTCCTGGACTTAAGGGATTGATGTCTTACTGGTATCATTTCTGCATAATGTTTGAAGCATTATTTATACTTACTACTATAGACTCAGGTACTAGAATAGGAAGATATTTATTTCAGGATTTATTCGGGAAATTCTGTAAGCCTCTTGCAAAACAGGATTCCTGGTTTAACATAATATTCTTCAGTTTGCTTATGTCTTTCTGTTGGGGCTATTTACTGTGCACAGGTAATATATCTACAATATGGCCTCTATTTGGTGTGGCAAATCAAAGTTTGTCAGCTATAGCCTTTGCAATAGGTACTTCAGTACTTATAAGAATGGGCAAGAGAAAGTATATACCTATTACAATAATACCTATGGCATTTATAAGTGTGGCTACTTTAACTGCATCAGTTGAAAATATAACAGGAAACTATATTCCAAATCATAAAACTACACTTACAGTGTTATCTATAATTCTCATAGCTATAGTAATAATTATACTTTATGAAAGCATAAGACACTGGATTAAAGATTTAAAGTCCGGAGATTATGATAAGCCTCAAGAAGAAAAAATAATTAGTTAAATAAAGTTTATCCTTAAAAGTTTTATTCACAGTGTGTATGAAAATATATTCACACTGTGAATTTTTTTTATAAATTTTCACACTGTAAAATTCAATTATGCTATTCAACTTATTGTAAATACCATTCGCTTGTTATTTTTAACCATTCGCATCCATTTTTTTGCACTTTGGAATATTTGGGTATGAAAATCAATAAATTCAGACTATTATAAACATGTAATAAAATTCATATAATTAATTATTAATGGATTATTTATAATTATTAAAAAATTAAAAAGGAGGTTTTTATATGAATTCTATAGTACTAGTAATTATAGGTGCTCTCGTATTAGTCGCAGGCTACAGAATATACGGATCATTTGTAGCAGCAAAAGTTCTAGCATTAGATGAAACAAGAGAGGTTCCGTCTAAAAAGTTCGAAGATGGACATGATTATGTACCAACTAACAAATGGATACTTCTTGGCCATCATTTTGCTGCAATTGCAGGTGCCGGACCACTTATAGGACCAGTTTTAGCAGCACAATTCGGATATCTTCCAGGTACACTTTGGATTTTAATAGGGGGTGTACTAGGCGGTGCCGTTCACGACATGGTTATCTTATTTGCTTCAGTTAGACAAGATGGACAATCAATTGCCGAAATTGCCAGAAAAAATCTTGGTGAAAGAATGGGCTACATTACATCAATTTCAGTTATATTCATACTCATAATAACAATGGCAGGTCTTGGACTTCCAATAGTAAACTCCCTTAACAGTAGTCCATGGGGAACGTTTACAGTCGGTTTTACTATCCCAGTCGCACTTTTTATAGGTATTTATCTTAAGTTTTTACGACCAGGTAAAATAGCTGAAGGTACAATTATTGGTATGGTACTTATATTACTTGGAGTTATTTTAGGACCAACTGTTCAGCATTCAGCTTTAGCACCATTTCTTACTTTCAATGTAAAACAAATGTCACTTATACTTGCAGCTTATGGTTTTTGTGCAGCTGTACTTCCTGTATGGCTTTTGTTACTGCCAAGAGATTATTTGAGTACTTATATGAAACTTGGAGTTATGTTTGTCCTTGCAATAGGTATTATATTTGTAAGACCAACCCTTCAGATGCCTGCTATTACTAAGTTTGTAGCTGGAGGCGGTCCTATAGTTTCAGGTAAGGTATTCCCATTTGTATTTATAACCATTGCCTGTGGTGCTCTATCAGGTTTCCATTCATTAATAGGTTCTGGTACTACACCTAAACTTATCTCAAATGAAAAAGATATTCTTCCTATAGGCTTTGGTTCTATGCTTCTAGAATCATTTATAGCTTTAATGGCATTAATTGCTGCAACTTGTCTTCCAACAGCTGATTACTTTGCCATAAATTCAGCACCAGCTGTATTTGCAAAACTAGGTATGGTTCCAAAAGAACTTCCTATGCTGCAGCAGCTAGTAGGAGAAAACTTGGCAGGAAGAACTGGTGGATCTGTATCTCTTGCAGTTGGTATGTCTTACGTATTCTATCAGATTCCTGGACTTAAAGGATTGATGTCTTACTGGTATCATTTCTGTATAATGTTTGAAGCATTATTTATACTTACTACTATAGACTCAGGTACCAGAATAGGTAGATATTTACTTCAAGACTTAATCGGTAAATTCTGCAAACCTCTTGCAAAAAAAGATTCTTGGTTTAACATAATATTCTTCAGCTTGCTTATGTCTGTATGTTGGGGTTACCTATTATATACAGGTAATATATCCACTATATGGCCTCTATTTGGTGTAGCAAATCAAAGTTTAGCAGCTATAGCCTTTGCAATAGGTACATCCGTACTTATAAGAATGGGCAAAAAGAAATACATGCCTATCACTGTAATACCTATGGCATTTATAAGTGTGGCAACCTTAACAGCTTCAGTTGAAAATATAACTGGCAACTACATTCCACACGGTAAAACTACACTTACAGTATTATCTCTAATCGTTATGGCTATATTGGTAGTTATACTTTACGAGAGTATTAGACACTGGGTTATAGATTTAAAATCAGGAAAGTATGATAATACACCTGAAAATACCGCAGTTTAGTAAAATGTTTTAAAGTTAAAAGTTATCCACAGAGTGAATAACTATGTATTCACTCTGTGGATTATTTTACGCTTATTCAAACAAACTAAGCATATTATTAAAGATATCTTTATTTTCTTTTATTTTTTGTTCATTTCCAAGTACACATACATTATTTTTATTCATTACACTGGAAATAAGTTCTGCAAATCCTGCTATATCATCAGGTTTAGTACTTAGTATTTCTTCTCTTTCCTTTTGTAGGTCATCATAACTTATGTGTCTTATATAGTATTCAGCAGCACGTTCTCCCTTCATGGAAGGTGACAGTGGAAAATCCAAATCCGATATAGTACCTATTATATATTTAGTCATCTGTCTGTTGTCTGCTTTAAAATTTGCAAAGAACTTGCTTGCATTATCATATACCTCAACAGTATGCTTCAAGTTTGGATCTCTATAGGATGTAAAAAACATATTTCCGTTTCTCTGAAAAGATGCAAAACTTCCATAAGCTCCTCCTTGAACTCTTACCTGATTCCATAAATATTCATAATTAGCTATGGATCTTAATACCTGAAGACTGCCGCTGTAAGAATATCCAAGATCTATATAGTTATAGGCCTTAGCTACATATTGAACTTTAGATGAAGTCATAAGTCCTTCATTTTTAGGCTTCAAATCAAAATTATACTCTACTTTACATATCTCATTATCTTTTAATTCATGAAATAAATCCTTAGAAGCACTTTTAAAATTGCCATAATCTTTTTTATCACAGGTTATATTTACAGTAAGATTATTTTTATTAAATATATTATTTGAAACTTCCTCTAATTTTTTACTTATTTCCTCTGACTTACTATCAAAATTCTTTTCTAAATCTGATATGAATTTGTAAAATTCTAAACCACTGAGCATATCTTCATATTTGCTTATAGGCGAAAAATAAGATGAAACATGATTTGCAGCTACTACATGACCTCTTTCAAAAATGGCCATCTCTATTCTAGATTTAGTTTCTTGAATTATTTCCCTCAATCTCTTCTTTTCTTCAAATTTTGTATGATTTATTACATCATTCAATATTGAAATTAACTTTGGTAAATTATCCACAAGAACCTTTGATCTTACTACAAACTTAGGATAAAATTTGTGGCTGTTTCCATTTTCTCCAAAAGATTGAGCAGAATAACCTATTCCACCTGTATATATATTTATTTCTTTGGCCAGTTCTTCGTAATAACAATTTTTAGTACTGACCTTTCCAAGTACCGCACTTAAAAGTGATACATATGGAATAAGTTCTTCTTTTACTGTATTACTATCAAAATAAAGGTTTAAATAATAAATTCCATTAGTGAATGTTGGATAAAACAATACTTTTACTTTATCCTCTTCCTTTTCCTCAAGCTTCAATCTCTTGGCCTTTGGTTCTATATCTGATATGGACAAAAGTGGTATTTTCATCAAGTCTTCCTTGCTGTCCCCACTTTCCTGTCTCTTTTTCAATTTTAGAGTATCTTGTATTATGTTTTCTAATTCACTGTCTGAAAGTCCCTTCTTAAAATTACTTAGTTTTTCCTTTAACGCTTTTTCCTTCTTTTCCTCAAGACCCTTTTCAGGTTTAACTATTACCATAGACCTATGGTTGTTTTTTAAAATATATTTATCTATAAGTTTTTCAAAATAATTGTTGTCTAATTCAGATTTTATCTTATCCAATATTTTTTCATAATTTAGGTGAATCCATGGTTTTTCACCATACAACCAACTATCCATGGACTTCATACCATATATTAATCCCTTAGGATATCCCCTATAATCTGCTTCTCTAAGCTGAAATTCCTTTATATTCAAAGAAGCTTCTACAAGCTTTTTATCAATACCCTTATTAACCATATCCTTTAAAGTAGTTTCAACTACCTGCTTAAATTTATCTTTTTCACTTTCATTAGAATTTTTGCATACTATTCCAAGCATAGGCTGAAGCATACTTGGTTCAAATACTCCAAATACATCCTTTCCTATATTGGCATCGATTAGTGCTTTTTTTAAAGGTGAAGATGGAGTTTCTAAAAGTAAATGCTCCAGTATATCAAAGGCTAGGTACAGCTCACTGTCCACAGCTCTCCCCACTGAATAATTCATACTTAAAAATGTTTTATCTTCTTCTCTTTCATTACTTGAAATAGGATATTTAATTGTCATCTGTCTCTCACTACTAAAAGAAGTCTGATTTAATATAGTAGAATCTACATTTTTTCTAGTAAAGTTACTTAAATACTCTTCATCTAAAAATTTAAGTTTTTCCATAATGTCCATATTACCATACAAATATATATAACTATTTGATGGATGATAATACTTATTATGAAATTCTACAAACTGCTGTTGGGTCAGTTCCGGTATCACATCCGGATCTCCTCCAGATTCTACTCCATATTGAGTATCTGGATAGAGAGATTCCATCATTTTTCTAATAAGTATAGACTCTGGAGATGAAAAAGCACCTTTCATTTCATTGTATACTACACCTTTATAAGTTAAGTCTTGTTCTTTGCTGTTAAGTTCATAATGCCACCCTTCCTGCATCATGATTTCTGGATATTTGTATATATTAGGATAAAAAACTGCATCCAAATATACATCCATAAGATTTACAAAATCCTTGTCATTAACACTTGCTACAGGATACATTGTTTTATCTGAAAATGTCATCGCATTTAAAAAAGTATTGAGAGAACCTTTCACTAGTTCTACAAAAGGTTCTTTTACAGGAAACTTTCTTGAACCACACAATACAGAATGTTCAAGTATATGCGGAACGCCTCTGCTGTCATCCGGTGGCGTTCTAAAGCTTATTGAGAATACTTTGTTGTCATCTTCGTTTTTTAGGAAAAATAATTTAGCACCACTTTTTTCATGTTCAAAAAGCATTCCCTCAGAATTTATCTCATCTAATTTTTTCTTTTCTAGTAATTTAAATCCACTGTATGTTTTCCCTAAATCCATATCAATTCTTCCTTCCTATTATTTACCCCACAATCCATTGCTCTAATTTATCATAACACTGTGAGGCTTCTTTATACCCTTGATTATATAGTTCAGTGAGTTTATTTTTGTCTTTTTCTATTCTCCTAACTTTAAGCTGCTCTTTAGGCCTTATCACAAATACATTTCCTTCTTTTTCAAGCTGTTCTATATAGCTTAAAGTATTGTTGTATTTTTTATGTCTGTTTATCATTGCATTCACTAAGCCTTTATAATTATAGTATATTTTATTAGCTAAAAATTTCATTCTAAAAGGCTTTTTTACATAATCCCTATTTCTGGTTAAAATAATTACATTTTTATTATTCCCATCTTTTATAGATTTTTTTATAGGTATGGGATCTGAAATTCCTCCATCTAATAAATTTAGTCCTCTAAATTTTACTATAGAAGCCATAAAAGGTAAGCTGCTAGAAGCCCTTATCACATTAAATATTTCTTCATCTAAACATTGATTTTTATCAAAATATACAGGCTCACCTCTATCGCAGTCTGTAGTTGTTATTATAAATTTTTCACTTGCATTATTGAAAGATTTTTTATCAAATATCTCTAATTTATTTGGTATTTCATCAAATATAAAATCTATTCCAAAAAGTCCCTTTTTAAATATCAAATTTCTGCAGCTCAAATATCTGGAATCATTCACATAGTCTATGTTTATCTTTTTGTTTCTTCCCTTTTGTCTTGAAATGTAGGAACATGCATTACAAGCTCCCATCGATACTCCTATAACATAAGGGAAATACAAATTCTTCTCCATAAAAAAGTCTAATACTCCAGCAGTGTATAATCCTCTCATACCTCCGCCTTCTAAAACTAATCCTATACCTTCCATATGTTCTGCACCTTTCTTACTATAACATCAAACACGCTTTGACATTTCAATTGATTTTTCTGTACATTTTTTCACAGCTTCAATAACCGTTCCCCTAAAGTTATTTTTTTCAAGTGAATAAACTGCATCTATAGTTGTACCTGCTGGAGAACATACATTATCTTTGAGTATTCCAGGATGCTGTCCTGTCTCAAGTACCATTTTTGCTGCACCTAAAACTGACTGTGCTGCAAATTCGTAGGCCATTTTTCTTGTCATTCCACTTAAAACTGCACCATCTGCCAGTGCTTCTATAAACATATATACATAGGCACCTGAAGATCCACTTACACCTACAACTGCATCCATAAGTTTTTCATCTACTATTTCCGCTCTTCCTAAACTTTTAAAAATATCCAGCGTAAAATTTAAATCTTCTTCTTTAACTACACCATTAACACATACTGCAGTCATACTCTCCCCTACTTGAGCAGAGGTATTTGGCATAGTTCTTATTATAGATAATTTTTTTTCAAACCATCCTTCTACAGATTTAATATCTACACCTGCAGCTATAGTAACAATAACTACATCTTTTTTTATTTCATCTTTTATTTCTTTTATAACTTTCTTATATACATTTGGTTTTACACTCAAAAAAAGCAAATCTGAAAATCTAGCCACTTCATCATTGCTTTTAGCTGTCAAAATTCCGTATTTCTCTTCAGTAGATTTAAGTTTTTCATAAGATCTATTACTTACCATTATATTTTTACTGTTAATTAATCCTGACTTTACTATTCCGCCAATTATAGCTTGAGCCATGTTTCCGCATCCAATAAATCCAATATTTTTGTTCATCTTCATACCTCTTTCCTATAAATTACACCGCTAAATTGTCATTATTAATATATTCTAACATAACTGGTTAAGTTAGTGAAGTTAAGCTATAGAGTATTAAAAAACAAGGTACTATTAGAAACTCTAATAGTACCTTTAATAATATTTATCCTATTTTAATTTAATTAAAAGTTCTCCAGTTTTAACTCGCTGGCCTTCTTTTACAAATACTCCATCAATTACTCCTGCTTCAGCAGCTGAAACATTTGTTTCCATTTTCATAGCTTCTATTACAATTAAGCTCTGGCCCTCTTCTACTTTATCTCCTGGTTTTACAAGTACTTTAACAATGTTTCCAGGTATACTTGATCCTATTTCTTTTTCATCATCTTCATCTGCCATAACACATGAATTTTCTTTTATTCCTGATCCAGAGAAAGCCAAGTTATCTTTTATCCTTATGTCTCTCTTAATACCATTTACCTCAAATACTAAGAATCTGTATCCTTCATCATCAACTTTTGTAATCTCTAATAACTGTACAAATAAACTCTTTCCTTCTCCTATTTCAACTTCACAAAGTTCTCCTTCCGCAAGTCCATAGAAGAATGTTTCACTTTCCATTCTGCTAAGATCACCATATTCACTTAAGAATTTAAGATAACCTTCATATACATCAGGATACATAGCATAGCTTATAAGTTCTTTATTATTAAATTCTCTCTTATATTTTTTAGTTAAATACTCTTTTATTTTGGCAAAATCTTCTGGTGGTAAAAGTTCTCCTGGTCTTACTGTAAAAGGTTCTTCTCCCTTTAAAACTACTTTTTGAAGTTCTTCTGGAAATCCTCCCATAGGCTGACCCATCATTCCCTTAAAGTAAGAAATTGTAGAATCTGGGAAAGTTAAATTCTTACCTTTTTCATAAATATTCTTTTCATCTAAATCATTTTGTATCATGAATATAGCCAGGTCTCCTACCATTTTTGAAGAAGGAGTTACTTTAATTATGTTGCCAAGCATTTTATTAACTCTCTTATACATTTCCTTTACATCTTCAAAACGATCTCCCAACCCAAAACTTTCAACCTGAGGTTTTAAGTTTGAATATTGACCTCCTGGTATCTCATACTTGTATATTTCTGCAGTACTTGACTTAAGTCCTGACTCAAACTGACTGTATATAGGCCTTACATCTTCCCAATAGTTAGATATTTTTTGAAGATTATCTGCATCTAACTTAGTATCTCTAGGTGTATTTTTAAGTGCTGCTGCTATTGAATTCAAAGCTGGCTGGCTAGTAAGCCCAGACATACTATTGAATGCAGTATCAGCTATATCAAGTCCTGCATCGGCAGCCATGAGTACTGTTGCCACACCATTACCTGTAGTATCATGAGTATGAAGATGTATTGGAATAGATACCTCATTCTTAAGTGCTTTTACAAGTTTATAAGCAGAATATGGCTTTAATAGGGCAGACATATCCTTTATTCCAAGAATCTGTGCTCCAGTTTTCTCTATTTCTTTAGCTAAGTTTACATAGTACTGAAGTGTATATTTATCTTCCTTGTCATCTAATACATCTCCTGTATAGCACATACATGCTTCAGCTATCTTTCCTTCCTTTAATGTCTGATCTATAGAAACTTCCATTCCTTTAAGCCAGTTTAAAGCATCAAATACTCTAAATACATCAATGCCTGAAGCTGCAGATTGTTTTATAAATTCTCTAATAACATTATCAGGATAGTTCTTATATCCTACTGCATTAGCTCCTCTTATGAGCATCTGGAATAGTATATTAGGTACTTTTTCTCTAAGTTTTTCAAGTCTTTCCCAAGGAGATTCATTTAAAAATCTATAAGCTACATCAAAAGTTGCTCCGCCCCACATTTCCATGGAGAAAAGATCGTTTGTCAATACTGATTGGGCTTTTGCTATCTTAAGCAAATCTCTAGTTCTCACCCTAGTTGCCATAAGTGACTGATGGGCATCTCTCATAGTAGTATCTGTAATAAGAAGCTTATCTTGTGATTTTATCCAATCAACTAATCCATCTGCTCCTTTATTATCAAGTATTTGCTTTGTTCCACTTAGTTTAACATTTTCTTCCACTTTTGGTATAATGGGCATATTGAATTTTTTCTTTTTTCCACGAGTCTCATTTACTACTTTATTTCCTATAAATTTAAGTACACTCATCTCTTTATCTAGTTTTGGTTTTATATCAAATAAATCTGGATTATCTTCAATAAAATTAGTATCACATTCACCTTTTATAAACTTTTCATGACTTAACACTTTTATTATAAAGTCTGCATTTGTCTTTACTCCTGATATAACAGTCTCATTTATAGACCTTATTGCCTTTCTTATGGCATCTTCAAAAGTTCTTGACCAAGATACCGTTTTTACTAGCAAACTATCATAATGAGGACTTATTACTGCACCTGTAAATCCATTTCCTCCATCAAGTCTTATACCAAATCCAGAACCAGTTCTATACATATCTATTCTTCCTGTATCTGGTGCAAAATTATTTAAAGGATCTTCTGTCGTAATTCTACATTGTATTGCATATCCTTTTAACTCTATATCATCTTGAGATTTTATTCCTATTTCCTTAGAATCAAGTGAATGCCCTTCTGCAATAAGTATTTGATCTTGAACTATATCTATTCCTGTAACCATTTCAGTTACAGTATGTTCTACCTGAATTCTAGTATTCATCTCTATGAAATAGTGATTTCCGTTTTTATCAACCAAAAACTCCAAGGTACCTGCACTTGTATATCCTACAGTTCTTGCAATTTTTAAAGCATCTTCACATATTTGTTGTCTTTTCTCTTCTGAGAGAGCTAAAGATGGTGTAAATTCTATAACCTTTTGATGTCTCCTCTGTATAGAACAATCTCTTTCATATAGATGGACAATGTTGCCGTACTTATCTCCGAGTACCTGCACTTCTATATGTTTTGGACTTTCAATATATTTTTCAATATATATTTTTTCTGAACCAAAAGCTTTTCTAGATTCGTTTTTAGCACTGTTGTAGGATTCTATGAGATCTTTTTCTTCCCTTACTATTCTCATTCCTCTGCCGCCGCCACCGTCAGCTGCTTTAATCATAACAGGATATCCACAGAACTTAGCAAATTTTAGAGCTTCTTCTTCTGTCTTTATAGCCTCTTGAACTCCTGGTATTGTTGGAACCCCAGCCTTTTCTGCAACAATTTTAGATTTTATCTTATCACCGAGCATCTCCATCATATCTGATGTAGGCCCTATAAATTCAATACCTGCTTCTTTACATTTTTTTGCCAATTCAGGATTTTCTGATAGAAATCCATAACCCGGATGTATTGCATCTACATTTTTCTTCAAAGCTATATCTATTATTTCATCAATGTCTAAATATGCTTCTACAGGTCCCTTATTTTTTCCTATCATATAGGATTCATCAGCTTTAGTTCTAAAAAGAGATCTCTTATCCTCATTTGAATATATCGCTACAGTAGTTATTCCCAATTCCTTGCATGCTCTGAATATTCTTATGGCTATTTCTCCTCTATTCGCTACAAGAACCCTCTTAAACCTCTTTAACAAATACGCCATCCCCTTTTATAAAAATTATATATTTTGTATAAATATTAATATTCATTAATATTTATTAATATTTACTATTAAATATCTGAGTCACATTACTATTATATATAAGTATTAAAATTATTTCAATTGAATTTTTATTTTTTTTGCCTTGCATAATACTTTTATTTTTTAAATTTTGTTGTATAGTATGTGAATACTGTATGTATACGTTACAATGGAATTTATTATCTATAGTTTACAGTTTGATAATATATATATTAGTATGTTATTTGCAATTTTTCTTCATACAGAAAATCAATATCGATACCATTTATTATATATCGTGTAATGCATTTTGTAAATAGTATATTCTATATATTATTTATGCTACTCAATATATTGTGGTAAATTATTCAACGTAATAGAGTTTCTAATTGAAATTTCAACTTATACAAAGTAAATATGCTGCCAAAATTTAAACCACCTTTAAAAACTTTTCCACAAGTCTTAGCGAGGTATTTTAGAAAATCTTATGGACTTAGATATTGTCTGAGGTACGAGTTTATCTAAGTCCTTTAGATTTTCAAAATACCGAGCTTTAGACTTATTAAAAGTTTTTACGGTGGTGAAACTTGGCAGCATATTCTACTGTATATATCAAATTTTTATTTAGGGACTCTATAACTTCTCTATCTTTCTCCTAGTTTTAAATTTGGAATTGCATTTAAACTTAGAGGACTTCTAGTCCCTTTCATATACTCAAAATATGCAGCACTTCCTATCATAGCTCCGTTGTCCGTGCATAATATAATCTCTGGGAATAAAACCTCTATATTCTTTTCATGACCTGCATTTTTTAAAGTTTCTCTAAGACAACTATTTGCAGCTACTCCTCCTGCTACAGCTATTTTGCTTACATTTTTCAACTTGCATGCCTTCATAGCATTGTCTACTAAAAAGCTCACTACAGCTTTTTGAAACGACGCTGCTACATCAGCTCTATTTATGTTTTCATTTTTCATTTCTTTTTGATTTAAATAGTTTAACACAGCAGACTTTAACCCACTAAAGGAAAAATCAAGGGAACTTCCATCATGAAAATTTGCCCTAGGGAATTTAATTGCATCTGGATTTCCTTCTTTCGCTAACTTATCAATTTTAGGTCCTCCTGGATATCCAAGTCCAATAGCCCTTGCAACTTTATCATAGGCTTCTCCAGCTGCATCATCTCTAGTTTGACCCATAACCTCAAATTTTCCATAGTCCTTCATATACACCAAATAAGTATGCCCTCCAGATACAACCATACATACAAAAGGAGGTTTTAAATCTTTATATTGTATAAAATTAGCACTTATATGACCTTCTATGTGATTTACTCCTACTAAAGGCTTGTTAAGTGCATAAGCCAAACCCTTTGCATACTGAAGTCCTACAAGGAGTGCCCCTACAAGTCCTGGTCCATAAGTAACTCCTACAGCATCTATATCATCAAATGTAATACCAGCCTTTTCAATAGCCTGCTGTGCTACAAGACTTACAACCTCTATATGTTTCCTTGAGGCTACCTCTGGCACTACTCCTCCAAATTTCGTATGTATATCTATCTGCGAAGATATTATATTAGACAAAACATCTCTTCCATTTACCACCACAGCTGCAGAAGTTTCATCACAGCTGCTCTCTATAGCAAGTATTTTTATATCTCTTTCCATAATTTCTTACCTTCCTACATTTCATATAATAAATTCACAATTCACAGTTCACAATGCACAATTTCGGTAGACTTTTCTCCGCTGTGCTGCGAAAAATTTTAAATTTGAAGCTTATTGAAGCTTTGCTTCAATAATACTATATTTTAGATTTTCTGAAGTTTTAACGGAAGAAAATCATCCTTAATTGTAAATTGTGCATCGTGCATTGTGAATTAATTGCTTCGCAATATTTTTATATTAAGTCAATATTTTATATGTGCGAAAGTTGAGTTATTAAAATTTGTCTCTAATCCACTTGTTTAGCTACCATTGAATTATACTACTTATCCTTTTTATAGTATAGTAACATTGGGAAAAATTGCACCCCAGAGGTGCATCTTTATAAAATCTTTATAATTATAAATTACTATGTAATCAAACAGGAGGATGATTACAATGAATGATTTAATTTTAGAGACTAAAGATCTCTGTAAAAATTTCAAGGGACAAATGGCAGTGAACAATATATCACTTAAAGTCAAAAAAAATTCTATTTATGGGCTTCTTGGACCAAATGGAGCAGGAAAGTCTACAGCACTAAAAATGATCACTGGAATGCTGCATAAAAGTAGTGGAGAAATCTTTTTTGAAGGCCATAACTGGAGCAGAAATGATTTGAAAAATGTGGGAGCGCTAATTGAAAGTGCACCCCTTTATGGAAATCTTACTGCAAAGGAAAATTTAAAAGTACGTACTACAGTTTTGGGACTACCTGATAAAAGAATTGATGAAGTTCTTGAAATAGTTGATTTGAAAAATACAGGTAAAAAAAGAGCACAGCAATTTTCTATGGGAATGAAGCAGAGGCTTGGAATTGCAATTGCTCTTTTAAACAATCCAAAGCTTTTAATTCTAGACGAACCCACTAATGGATTGGATCCTTTTGGTATACAGGAACTTCGTGAATTGATTCGATCTTTTCCGAAGCAGGGGATTACAGTGATATTGTCGAGTCACATACTAAGTGAAGTTGAACAGGTAGTTCAAGAAATTGGAATTATTTCAGGTGGAATTTTAGGATATCAGGGAGATATGAAAAAGGGAGAAGATCTTGAAAAATTGTTTATAGAAGTTGCTGGAAAATATAGAAGGGACGGTGAATAGTATGGAAGCTTATTTTAAATCAGAATATTTGAAAATAAAGCATACATTTATAGGAAAGCTTATTTTTCTGGCACCAATTTTTACAATACTTTCTGCATTGGCACTAGAACTTTCATATTTTCAAATAAACATGTATAACTGGTGGTACTCAATACTGCTTCCAGGAATGGTATCTTTGTTATGTACATTAGTTGCTGTCAAAGACAACAAAATGAAAAACATGGCAGTGCTTTCACTTCCTGTAGATCTTAAAAAAGTATGGATATCCAAGATACTTGTGTGTGTGCTTATGATTGCTATTGCTTCTATAATTCATTTATTTGGAGGTGTAGTAATTGGTAATGTTCTTCCTTTTCAAAATCCAGAAGGAAGAGTTCCAATAACAAACTCAGCATTAGGGAGTTTAGTTTTAGTCATTACTTTTTTATGGCAGGTACCTCTTTGCTTGTTTCTCGGAAGTAAAGTTGGAATGTTTCCAACAATATTAATTAATATTGCTGCATATGAATTAGGGGCGGTAATATTTTCTCTAAAAAAAGTATTATGGTTAATACCATATGCAATTCCAGCTAGATTAATGTGTCCAATTGTGAAAATACTTCCAAATGGACTTCCAGCTGTTCCTGGAAGTAAAAGATTTGAACCTGAGTTATTATCACATAGTGTTATTTTACCTGGAATTATAATTACAGTAGTTTTATTTGTAATACTTACAATTTTAACTACAAAATGGTATGAAGGACAGGAGGCAAAATAAATGGGTAAACTTTTTAAACTTATAAGATCAGATTTTCAGAAAATACGTCATACTCCAATAATATGGATACACATTATAGTTCCAATATTAATTTCAATGCTATTTGTAGCATCATATTACACATCATTGCCTGCAACTATAGACACTGTTTCAGAAGTCTTATCAACGGGATTTCCGCTTATAATTGGAATTGTCTGTGCCATGGTTGTAGAACAGGAAGCTGATGCAGGAAATTTTCAGGAAATTTTGATGGCAAGGCATAAACTGCTTAAATTTTTCAGCAAATTGTGTATGCTGCTTCTTATGGGATTAGGTTCTTTAATTGTAGCTATTGGTATTTTAGGTTTGGGATTAGAATTTTTAGTTCATAAAAATGTATTTAATGCAGTCTTCTATGGGAAGATGACTTTAATTTTATTGTTTTGTGAAATCTTTTTATACTTATTGCATTTGTTGTGTAGTTTTAGATTTGGAAGTGGAGCGTCTATAGGACTTGGAATAGCAGAAAGTTTTATTACTGCCCTTATGCTTACAGGACTTGGAGATGGAATTTGGAAATGGACTCCTTGCAGCTGGGGAGGTAGAATACCTGGTTATTATATTAGTCTAAAAATTGATAATGGTAAGCATTTGTTTTTAATAAATGAATTTCATAGTGGGATATATATTTGTTTAATTGCGACTATTTTGTTATTTTTAATAAGCTTTTTATGGTATAACTATTTTGAGGGAAGAAGTGAAAATTAAAAGGACGTAATAGTATTACAAATTCATTTATAAAACTTACGCACTCCATTGTACTTCATAATTATTTCCCGGGACTTAAAATTCATGCATATGGTATAATATAGACATATTATTATTTAACTCAACTTTCACATTTTAAAAATATTGCGAAGCAAAGCTTGGCAAGTTAAGAATTAATAATGAAAAATTAATAATAAAGGATGATTTTTAGCTGTCGCAAAAAATCTTTAAATTTATATAAATCAGCAATGTTTCGTTTTAGCAAAACGAGTGATGAAAAGCTTAATCAAAGATTTTTTGTAGTGTAACGGAAAAAAATCCACATTAACTATTAATTCTTTATTCTTAACTATTAATTAAAAAAGTTGCTTCACAAGTTTTTTATATTAAGTCAAAATTTCATATGTGATAAATTGAACTATCTAAACTTTATATACTGGAGAAATAAATATGATCAAACCTTATGCAAAAATTATAGTAAAAGGTTCTCCTATATCCAAATCAAATTTTAAGCTGTTTAACGTAAATGGAAGAGCCATATTGCCCTATAATTCTGGAAAATATCACGACAGATATGCCCTCTATGAAGAAGAAATAGCTTATGAATGCAGGAGTCAAAATCCTGGACTAGTTATAGAAGAATCCCTTATAGCCCTTTTAAAAGTATACTATAAGAGTAAAAAAAGACACCCTGATACCAACAACATAACTAAAAGTATATTTGATGGTATTGAAAAAAGTGGGCTCATAATAAATGATGCCCAAATTAGAAGATTAATCATAGAAGAACATTATGATCAGGATTATCCTAGATTTGAACTGGAGTTATTTGGTGAGAGTACTTATGACATGAGCTACAATGTTTTTAAAAAAGATACCATAGATGAACCTATAAACTACTCACCTCCTCCAAATAAGAAAAGAAGCTTTAAAAACACTAAAAAAACATCAAGTTTCCATGAGGAGCATGAACATCGCGTATGTGAAATTTGCCAAAAATCAGTAAGTAGTAGTGAACTAATATCTGCAAACAAAGGTACAGTCATGATTTGCAAAGATTGTTTTAATAAACTATTTAAATAATTTTTTAAACTCTTATTGTACTTGTACATAAATTTGCAAGTCTGCAAGTTTATGTACACAATTTATTTTCCAAAGAAATTATCTATTATACTTTCCGCCATTTTCTTTTCTATATTCGCCCTTACAATCAACATAACTACAACTGTTATAAGTTTATTTTCATCCTGTTCCAGTTCTTTGCCATTACAATCAAAAGTATCATTCTCAGTAATTTTCGATTTAAAATCTTTTACAAAACTCTCAATTTCAATTTTTTCTATTTTCAAAAAATCCTGGTATATCTTATCTAAATCTTTTGTATGATCTTCTCCTTCTTTTATAGATTCAGCTAGAGAAGAAAATAAGCTCTGTATATCACCTATGGATAAAATTTGTTTTAAGTAATATGTCAATATAATAAGTATCATATGCTGCTTAGAATATTTTTTCTTTTTAGGCGGCATTAGTATACCTGCTTTAGTATAATTGTTTATCATAGTTTTAGTAATAGCCGTATCTTCCTTATTTCTCTTTAAATATCCTAACTTTTCTTCAATAAAAGTAGTTACCTGATCCATATATAAATCTATATCTGGTATGCTTTCAAGTTTTAACTGTGTAAAGTTTCCAAGCTGATTTGTCAATTCATCTAATGTAATTTTATCCATATTATACCTCCTAGCTTTATCTCCAGTAAATTCTTAATATTATTATAACATATTCTTCTAGAATAATATTTATTTACTGTTACACTACTGTTTGCTTGCTGTATCAAAAAAAGTAAAGAGATTAGATTCTCTTACTTCTTTTTACATTTTTCGTAGCTATAATATTTACTCCTAAATTTACTACATTTTCTACTATTATATCTCCTATTTTAATAGGTGCCTTAACAACTTTCCCCTTGAGCAGCTTTATACAATCAAATACCCTGTCTTTAGGGATGTCCCTTTCCGTTTTAACCGGAAGTACATCTATTTCTCCACCTTCTACATATACGGAAGAAGTAACTATTCTAGTAGGATTAGTACATTCCTTTTCTCCATACTCTTTTCCATTTTTACAATTGTTTCCAGTGACTTCTACAACTTTATCTTCGTTGAGCTTAACTAAAAGCTGACATCCCATAGGACATCCTATACAAGTTAATTCTCTTGTATTCATACTACTTCTCCCTTTCCAGCTTTATTGTTATCTCCCTACAATTCGTATATTTATTCAGCAGCTCTTTACTAATATTAACTGTTTCCATTTTTCCGGGAGTAAGTATTCTCTTTTTTATATACATTTCTCTCGCCTTATCAAAATAAACTGATATAAAACTATCTTTAAATACATCCCCTACTCTAAATCTAACATCTACTGATTTTTCTACATTTTTAGGATTTATATACTTTGGTACTGTATACCTGACACCACTAGCAGCTATAACTTCTATTTCATGTCCGCTAAATCTTTTTACACCTTTTACATATCTAGCTGCATTCTTACCTGCATTTATGCTTTCTAATGTTACATTATCAACTAAATCATGAACATGTAATACATTCCCACAGGCAAATATTCCATCTACATTAGTCTCTAAACTTTCATCAACTATAGGTCCTCCTGTTACATCAGATAACTTTATTTCAGCTTTTCTCGAAAGTTCATTTTCCGGCAAAAGTCCAACGGATAAAAGCAAAGTATCACAAGGTATATATTCTTCAGTACCCTTGACAGGCTTTCTATCTTTGCCTACTGCAGCAATAGTCACGCCTTCCACTCTTTCCTTTCCTTTTATATCTATTACAGTATAGCTTAACTTCAGTGGAATTTGAAAATCATCAAGGCACTGCACTATATTTCTCTTAAGCCCGCTAGAATAAGGTAAGAGTTCCACAACTGCCTTTACCTTTGCTCCCTCAAGTGTCATTCTTCTTGCCATTATGAGACCTATATCTCCAGAACCAAGTATTACAACTTCTTTTCCCGGCATATATCCTTCTATATTTACAAATTTTTGAGCTGCCCCCGCTGTATATATTCCAGCACATCTACTTCCCGGTATATTTATGGCTCCTCTTGGTCTTTCTCTACATCCCATAGATAAAATTATAGATTTAGCCTTTATTTCAATTATACCTTCTTCTTCATTCACAGCCGTTATGCACTTATCCTTACTTAAATCAAGCACCATAGTATTTAACTTATATTGTATCTTTAAATCTTCTACCTTATCTATAAATCTCTGAGCATATTCAGGTCCTGTCAATTCTTCCTTAAAAGTATGAAGACCAAATCCATTATGAATACATTGATTTAATATTCCTCCTAGCTCATTTTCTCTCTCTAGTATAAGTATATTATCTATACCTGCTTCTTTAACTGATATAGCAGCTGCAAGACCTGCAGGCCCGCCTCCTATTATTACTACATCATATTCTTGCATATTTTAAACCTCCAAATCATTCTAATTTATCTGATGCCAAGAACTCTGTTTATCTTTTCCTACTAATACATTTGAATGATTTCCAAACTTAGTTACTTCTTGTGGTGAGATCTTCAATTCTCTTGCCAAAATCTCAACTACTCTCGGTAAGCAAAATCCTGACTGACATCTTCCCATACCTGACCTAGTTCTCTTTTTCACAGCATCCAATGTTCTTGCACCAAGAGGCCTCCTTATGGCATCTAGTATTTCTCCTTCTGTAACAGTTTCGCATCTACATATAATTTTACCATACTTTGGGTTACTGGCAATCATACGTTTTCTCTCTTCATTTGTCATTTCTCTAAATTTAGGTATTCCTTTTCTTATAGGATTAAACTTATCGTTCTTTTCCGGTTTTAACCTACTAACTACAATATCTCTAACCATTTCTGCTATAGCCGGGGAACTAGTTAAACCCGGTGATTCAATACCTGCAGCATTTATAAAATTCTCGGCATCCTCTGCTTCTCCAATTATAAAATCTCCTTCTACACTATGTGCTCTAAGGCCAGAAAAGGAAGTTATGATCTGTTTCATTGGCAACTTATTTACACTTAAAGCTGCCTTGGAAAGCACAAAATCTACCCCTCTACTTGTAGTAGTTAAATCTGTTTTATCTTCTATATCCTCTGCATCAGGCCCTATAAGCAAATTTCCATCTACTGTAGGAGTAACTAAAACTCCTTTTCCCTTCTCAGTAGGCACTTGAAATATAGTCATTGAAACTGTATGTTCTGATGTCTTATCAAATAAACAATATTCCCCTTTTCTTGGAATTATTTTAATCTTTCTATCACTTATCATATTATTAATCTCATCTGAAAACAATCCTGCTGCATTTATTATAAGTTTCGTTTTTATATTTCCTCTATTTGTTTCTATTACATAGAATGCCTTACCCTTCTTTAAAGATATTACTCTTGTATTTAGTTTAAATTTCACTCCATTTACAGCTGCATTTTCAGCCAGTGCTATGGTCATTTCATAAGGACAAACTATTCCTCCCGTTGGAGCATATAGTGCAGCAACTGCTTTCTTTGATATATTGGGTTCTAGTTCTCTTACTTTATTCCCTCCTATTATTTCTAGATCAGGAACTCCATTTACAATCCCCTGTTGCTTTAATTTCTCCAGATCTTTTACTTCAGCTTTATTAAAACAAAGTACTAATGAACCAACTTTTTTAAAAGTAAAGTCCAATTCATTGGAAAGATTATCAAATATGCTATTTCCAATTAGATTTAGTTTACTTTTTAACGTATTTGGTTCTGCATCAAACCCTGCATGAACTATACCACTATTTGCTTTGCTAGTACCATTTCCCACATCAGAATCTTTTTCTATCACACATATATTAAGTTTATATCTACACAATTCTCTTGCTATAGCATTTCCAACAACTCCAGCTCCTATGATAGTAACATCAAACACTGAATATTCCTCCTTATATAGTAGTAAAAAATAAAAAGAGCCAACCTAAGGCACCAATTAAATGTCTTAAAATTTTGGCTCTCTTTTTACTCTGTTATAACCATATTTCTTAATATTAAATTAAGTTTAACATATGCAATCACACTATTCAAGAATAAAGAATGATAATTAAATAACAATCAAGGGTATAAAAATACCTTATCTATATACGCTCTCCTTTGGTTTAGAAGATTTATATTTATAAACAACAAAATATGCTAACCCAACAAATATTGATCCTCCGACTATATTACCTAAAGTTACAGGTATTAAATTATGAACTATTCCAGCTGCAGATACTATTTTATCTTGTGAAATTCCTGATGCTGCTACAAATGAAGCATTGGATTTTGCAAAAAGTCCAGCTGTTAAAAAGTACATATTGGCAACACTATGCTCAAATCCACAAGTTACAAAAGTCATTATAGGAAACCATATTATTACAATCTTACTTATTATATCTTTAGCTGCAAAAGCACCCCACACTGCAAGACATACTAAAAAATTACACATTATTCCACTGCAGAAAGCACTACCAAAAGAAAGTGATGTTTTAGTTGAAGCTACTTTTATAACCGTTCCACCAAGCTTTCCACTACTCATTCCAAAAGTCCCTGATTCAAATACTAAAAAAGCTACAAGAACCGATCCTATAAAGTTAAATATGTAAACTACTATCCAGTTTTTAATCATAGGCTTAAAGGTTATCTCTTTGCCAACTAGTGGTACAACCATAAGACAATTTCCTGTAAAAAGTTCTGCTCCACATATAACTACTAATATAAGTCCTACCGGGAAAACAGCTCCTCCTACAAACTTTGCAACTCCAACATTCGCTATGCCATGAGACGCAACTGCAGAAACAACACCACCACATGCAATAAACGCCCCCGCGAGTATTCCAAGTACTGCTTGTTGATAAGTATTTAGTGCTGCTTTAGAACACCCCGCTCCTACAGCAGCATTACATATTTCATTTGGCTTTAACATATTATTTTCCATTTCGAGACCCCCATCTCTTATTTTTTATATGCTAAATTTGTTATAATTCCTATAGATGTGTCTCCTACCACAGCTAAGTCTTCAGCCGTAAAATAAAATGGCACATTACTATTGAATAATATCTGGGACGAAGGTGCAAATTCTTCATCACCTTCCCATAATGCAAAAATAACATATATGTTGTTTAAAAATCTAAATTTATAAGCAGCATCCCCCATGCTTACTTCTTGAGCTCCTAGACTTTCAAACACTTCTTTAAATTTGTTTATATTGTTTCCAAAAGTTTTAGATAATCTTAATAGACATCTCCCATAAAAATTACTATAATATACATTTCCCCCATCTACTTCTCTATAAGTTATATATTTATCAGAAGGTGCTAATCCTTTGCCCTGCATCAGATATCTCAAAATTAAAGTCTTAGGAGGATATTTTTCTATTTCAGAACCATCCTCATTAAGAACCTCACCGGAAGGATATTTTACTATTACATTTTTCCCCATCAACTTTACTTCTATCGCTCCTCTGGATTCATTGTATACGCACCCTGTATTTTTTGCCATTTCTTCAGGTTTAAAATTTTTAAATACACTTTTATAGTGATCATAGGGTATTTGATCCTTTGGTTTTTTGTCTATACCATTCTCGTACATCTATTACATCCCTCCAAAACAAATAGCATTATTATTTTTTTAATTTTCTAATAATTATATAATCTCCTCATAGATGGTATATAGTACTAAACAACTTCAATCCCATATCTTTTCATAAAATTGAAGTTGTTTAACAAACTTTAATCTAAGCTATTCCATATGCTTTTCTGCTTCTTCCAACATATTGTCAGCCTGTTTCATAAATCCGATTGCCTTTTCAATAAATTGTGAAGTTTCTACTTTTCCCATATTTTTCGATTTCTCTACCCATTCTGCAAATCCTTCTTCATGGGATTTATTATGCTCCACCCAATGACCCAAAAGTATCTTTAATGTCTTTTCTTCCTTACTTTCATCTCCATCTAACATTTCATGTGTATGATGGTGATCATCATCGTGAACATGTGTATGAGTATGAGCTACACCATCATGATAATGTTCATGAGTATGAGGTGTATCGTCATGATGGTGGTAGCATTCATGTTCGTTGTTCATTCTAGTACCTCCTTATACAATAGCTACATTGCCTTTTCTATTACAATCTTATGCTCCAAAAGTCTTACTTCTTTTAACATTCCTTCTATTATCTCTTCTTCTCCTAAAATGTCTGTCAATGACAACTTACCATTTTCTTTTGGAATTATATCCACTACATAATCCATAATTTTACGTTCACCTTCAGGTGTTACCAAATAAGCTGTTGATTCACACATTTTTATTACCTCCTCTTAAATTTTACATATAAACAGGGTGTTAATTCTGATATCAAAATAAATGTTTACCCTAAGTTAAAAATCAACTTCAATTTAAGTATACTCCTTTTACTATGTTATTAAAATAACATAACGATAAAATGTCAGAATATTAATTTCAATATGATTAAAGAGACTTATCTAAAAGTTTCTTAACAGTAGGAAATTTTTCTATATCCGTATGTGGTAAAAAGCAAGCTGATACAAACTGATCCATATATAATGGATCTACGCTAAGTTCCACATAGGTCATATGATTTGCTATTTCCTCCAATTTGTGTCTTGCATCCTCACTCATCAGTGTCAAATAACATCCCATAAGAGAACTATTACCTATATAATTTATTTTATCCTGATCTATATCAGGCAGCATTCCTATCTTTACAGCATTACCTATATTTAAACTATTTCCTATGCCTCCTGCTATATAGATTTTATCAATCATAGTAAAATCCATTCCCAGGTTATTTAAAAGTGTAGTAATTCCTGAATAAATTGCTGCTTTTGCCCTGATAAAATTGTCTATATCCACATCTGTTATACTTACATCTCTATCCAAATCATATTGTTCTTTAAAAACTAAAATATATTCCCCAATTCCGTTTTCATCAAATCTAACTCTATTAGTTTTTAAATTTTTTACTATTTTACCCTTCCTATCGATAATTCCTGCAAACATCATTGAACATATTAAATCTATAATACCTGAGCCACATATTCCAAGAGGCTTTTCATTGCCAATAACGCTAATTATAGGTTCATAGTCGCTGCCTATTTTAACCTTTTCTATAGCACCTCCTGATGCCCTCATTCCACAACTTATTTCTCCACCTTCAAAGGCAGGCCCTGCAGAACAAGCACAGGTCATCAGATATTCTTTATTTCCAAATACAATCTCACCATTTGTTCCTAAATCTATAAATAGTATATTATCTTCAGTATTCCACATTCCCGAAGACAATACACCTGCAGTTATATCTCCCCCTACATAGCTTGCTACACAAGGGATCAAATATATAAATGTTTCAGGGTTAACTTCTATATTTAGTTCGGAAGCTTTTATAAAAGGAGTCTTAACAAAAGCAGGTATATATGGCTCCATTCTTAAAAAATTTGAATACAACCCCAAAAAAAGATGAGACATAGTTGTATTACCAGCCGTAACAAAGGATACCACTTGTTCCTTTCTTATTCCTGAATCCATATACATCTTATTTAAGAGGGGATTTATCGTTTCCTGTATCACTGCGTAATTCAATTTCTGTAGTCCGTTACCTTTAGTAGAATACATTATTCTGTTTATAACATCTGCTCCATACTTTATTTGAGCATTTCCAGATGAAGCTTTTGCAATTAATTCGCCATTGTATAAATCCACCAAGCACGCTGCCACAGATGTAGTACCAATATCCACTGCCACTCCATAAATCTTATCTGTCGTATCCCCTTTTTCTATATCAATGATTGTGGTTTTACCTACTCCTCTAGGTATATGAGTTATGGTTACTTTAAAATCTGACTCTCTCAAAAGCTGAGGTATCTTCCTCAATATGGGTAATCTACAAAATACATTATTACAATTTAAATGATTTTTAATATGCCTTTTTAATCTTTCAAAATCAGATATATTATCATTTAAATTAGGAGGATCTAACTCTAAATAATCCTTCCTTACATAAGTTCTAAATTCCATACCACATTTTAATATTTGATTTTTAGCTCTTTCAAATATTTCATATTCTCTCTTGCTTGAGAAATCTTCTATTTTCATTCCATGCATTGAAGAGGATGCAGTTCCTGGTATTTCTACTGATATATCTTCTTTAACCTTACACTGACAGGCAAGCACATATCCTTCCTTCTTTTCTTTTTCCGTAATATGCCTGCTATCTTCTGATATAACATTTCCAGTTGTTATTTTAACTTTACATTTTCCACAGGACCCACTTCCATTACATGGAGTGTCTATAAATACACCTGCTTTTCTTATAGCCTCCAGCAGATTTTCTCCTTCTAAAACATCTATTTCTTTGTTGTATGGAGTAAATTTAACTTTTACCATATTTTGTGAATACCTCCTTGTGAAAAGTAACCTTTGTTTATTTCAAACCTGCTTCGTATTCAGAAGCATCTACTAAGTTTTTAACTTCTCCACTATCTTTTACTTTTATTTTTACTATCCATGCATCATAAGCATTCTCATTTATATATTCTGGTTCATCATCAAGTTTTTCGTTAATTTCGAGCACTTCTCCAGATAATGGAGATATTACATCTGAAGCCTTTTTAGATGATTCAACAACTCCAAGAGAAACTCCTTGAGTAATTTCATCTCCTACATCTGGCATTTCTACAAATAATATCTCTCCAAGTTGATCCTGTGCAAAATCACTTATGCCTATAAGTGCTGTGTCTCCTTCAATCTTTGCCCATGTGTGTTCTTTACTATACTTTAATTCTTTTGGAAAATTCATAAGTAACACTCCTTTATAAATTAAATTTTTTATAATTGGATGAGTAAATGGTTTATGCAAAATTTCAGACTTACACTCTCAACTCAATAATTCATTTATTAAAACAATAGTGACAGTTGCTCCTGTCACTATCATTTGAGTACTTAAAAAATTTTACTACATTATTGGATCCATCTTTAATGCAGGATGACCTTTTTCTTCCAAGAATTTTACTACATCCTCAGATTCTGTAGCTATAGTTTCATCACAAATCATATCTGCAAAATTATCTATATCATATAATTCCTTTGCTGTCTTATTTAATTTTTCTGCAACAAAGTCTTTTAATTCTTTTGGCATCCAAACTATTCTACCAAGTCCGCCTTCACCTTTCATAAACTTCTTTGAAGCTATGAATTGTCTTCCATGTCCCATAAATCCTGGAGTCTGAACTCCACCACCTGTCATGGATGCAAGTTCACCAAATGTCATTCCAAGAGGAGTTGTTGCACCAAATTCTCTGTTTACCATTACAACACCATTTGCTTCTGGCATTATACCTGTAATACACTCAAAACATCCACATGAAGTCATTGGATCTTGTAATATACTGTATAATGTAACACTAGTTACAGCACCCTGAGAAATTTTTGAAACAGTTTCGTTTACTTTTTCCCAAATACCTAAATTTTCATCAACCACGCCTTCTTTTGGAACTGCCTGACATGGTCCTGTTGGATTTAATTCAAGTGTAGCTTTAGCATCAAGCCATGAAACTGCACCGCAAAGTCCAAGTCTTTCAGGAGTTACTATACATACATGTGCAGGTGCAAATGATTGACACAAATTACATGAATAGAAAGTATCAACTTTTTCATCAACTAATGATTCAAGTCTTGCATCTCTTTCTGAATATCTTGGTACAGCATATTTGCCTTCCAATTCTTCAGCTTTACCTGGATCAGTTATTATAGTTACCTCACATTTATCTACAACTGAACCAAATTCATCTAACATCTTAGCATATATTACTTCACCAAAATGTTTCAATCTAAATCCTTTTTCAAAAGCTTCCTTACCTATTCTTACCCAAGTAAGATTTCTCTGACCAACATGCATTACTCCTTCTATATAGTTTAAGAAATAGTGAAGTCTTCTTTCAAGCACTGGCTCAAAATCCTTCTGCATATTTGTTCCACTTACTTTAACAAGCATTCCAAGAGGCATTCTTCCAGGAGCCTTATCTATAGTATCTATATCTGGTCCTATAACTTCTATCTTGTGATCTTCAACTTCTCCCTGCTCTGCACACATAACTAATTCCCAAGCTTTAGTCTTATTTCCACCAAACTCTGCAAGCATATCATTCTTTCTTATTCTTTCACCTTCAAATGCTGCTGCAAAAGCAACCGGAATTGGAATCTCAGTTATCTTTATCTTTATATTTCTAGCTTCTAATGAAGTTTTAACCATTTTATCATAATCTTTTTGAGTCAACAACAATGTAGGAACTTCCGGTACAACCTGATCAGTTAGTACAGGGAATCCAAGTGCTATAGCTCCTGCACCTGCTGAAACTACAAGTTCGCTTAATGGTCCAAATGCATTTACAAAAGCAGGTACTCTTTCTGCTGTATATTTCAATATCTCATTTAACTGTCCGCCCTTAATTCCTCCGAATATAAGCGCAGCTCTTATAGCAAAACTTACAATATGAATTACGGATGTAACATCATATCCAAGTGGAATAACCCTCAAGTCAAGTCCCATCTTAACTTTGCCTTCTATAGCCTGATCTATTACTTTACCTACCAAACAAGTAAGTAATCCTTTTGATTGGTAATCTTTTATTACTTTTGCTGCAGTTTCAGAATCTGGGAATTCTCCAAGTACAACTGCTACACCTGGAACATCACCTGTAACAAGCGGTACTCCAAATGATCTAATTATTGGATCTGAGATAAATCCTACACATGGTTCTGCATAAGGAGCATCTGAAAGGACATACTTTGCAGCTTCTATAATTTCTGCTGCAACAGCTGTTGCAAGTCCTGAATTTAAAAGCTTATCAAGCATTTCCTCCTCAACTATCAAACTTCTTACTATATCTAATGCACCTTCCAATTCTCCTACATTAGTTATCTTTTTTCCTGTAGCTGCAAAAATTACTGGTAATGAATATGCAGTATCAGGAAATGCTACTTTATAGTCTCTACCCTTCTCGTCAACAGCTTGCTTAACTATGCCTTCAGCAGCTGCTAAAGCCTGCTTTGAACCAGTGAATACAGTTTGAAATAAATTCATTTTTAGCCCCTCCTAATTTAAAATATTATATATTATAACTCTAAATTATAACTCTAAGTAAGAATCTGCATATAAAACAGCACCATTTACAACATCACAAGTCTTTATTGTCTCCATTAATCTCTTATCACATGGATTCATTATTGCAGAAGTAAGACCACATTGTATTGCCATAGCTGCAAAAGTTGCATCCATTATTGGTCTTATTTCCTTAGGTGCTCCATTTGAAACATTGCTTAATCCACAGCAAGTTCTAAGACCCATATCACTTATTAATTTAATAGCCTCTAATACTTCTTTTTGTTTATCCTGCATGCCCTTTATTACTAAAAATAATGGATCAAACAGTAAATCTGTAGGCTCCATTCCAAGACCCATACCTTTTTCAAGCATTTCTGTACAATATGCTATTCTTTCATCATTATCTTTTGTTATTCCTTCTTTTGCACAAAGTGCTATGCTCATAGCATCATACTCTGCAGCTAAATCTATATTTCCAATTCTTTCTCCTGCATCTGCAGAATTTATGATAGGTTTTCCTTTTTCTCTATTGTAAACTTTAAGTCCTGCCTCTATAGCCTTCTTATTTGTTGTATCAAGTGCTAGTGGAACATTGTCAAATTCACTTTGAAGAGCCTTAACACCCCACTGCATTATTTCTTCTCCATCTTTTCTTGCTGGTCCTATATTAAAATCTAGATAATTAGCTCCTGCATCCAATTGTTCTTTTGCTCTTTTAAATATTGGTTCAGGATTTCTCTCCTCAATAGCCTTCCTTATAGATGGAGATATGCAGTGAATTCTTTCGCCTATGATCATAAATTTATCCATGTTCAGATGACCTCCTATTTACCTTAATCTTTATAAAATAGTATTAATTTATATTGTCAGGCAATAATTAAAAATTTTTAATCATTGCCTATTTTTTACTTAAATAATTACTACTTAGCAGTTAACTCTTTTAATAACTTAGGAATAAACATAGCTTCTGTACTACTAATTACTATATTCCAGTCTGGAAGAAGTTCCTCTAATTCACCTTTCAAAACTGCAACCTTTCCTGGGATTAAAAGAGTTCTGTTCTTAGTCTTCTCTGATATTCCACACTTCTTTATTTCATCAGCTATTGCAGCACCAGTAAATTTACCTGCAGCCCAAGATGTAAGAACAGAATATCCGCCTGCATCTGGTATAACCATCCATACTGGAACTTTAGATCTTTCAACTTCTCCTGAAACTAGGAAGTAAGTAAGGGCAAAGTCAACAGTACATAATACTGGTGAGTTTTCATCTGGATTGTTAATTCCATGTATACCCAAATCAACTGTCATTGGTTTTTGTGGATCTGTAAATACATTCTGTCTTATACTATAAAGAGGAAGTGCTCTTGCATAATCCATATCACTTAAAACAAGTAATGAGCCATATTTCAAAGTAAATAATGTAGATAAAGCTACTTCCATAAATTTATCAGCCTTAGTAAGTTCATCTAGGAATAGTATAGAAGGATATCCAAAAGTTCTATCCTGACCTTGAATATTTATTCTTCTAATTTGAACTGTATTTTCAAAAGCTTCTTTAATGGATTTTCCACCTGGATCAAGTACTAAGTTCTTATATCCTAATTTTTGTATTTCTTCTACTAAACTATAAAGAGCTTCCAATCCGTCTGCCTTTACACCTAAAGCTAATTTATCTCCTTTTACAAGTTCAACCATTTCTTTGAAGTTATCTTTATTAGCTCCATAAACTAATGGATTTTCATCTTTAACTAGTGGAAGAGCTTCTTTCATTACTGCTGCATCTTCACAAACTAGAGCATAAGCTACCTTTACTCCACTTGCCTTTATTTTATTTATCAAAGCAAGATATTTGTCTTTATTTCCTGCATATTTTATTGCAGCAAATTCGGTTTTCATTTGTTCACCGATTCTAACATAATCTACATCTTTTATATGTTGGATCTTAGCATCTACTTCGGCATCATCCATACTATCAGAAAATGCAACTGCAAATCTATTTCTATTTACAAAAGTTTTTTCATGACGGAATAAAACAGTTTCTCCACCTAATTTATATTCATTATCTCCCTTACCAATAGTTATTGTCTTCATAATTGGTGCAGTAGCTTCAGCTAATTTTTCCATTGCCTCATCACTCATATGAGGACATTTTCCTATTTCTACGGCTCCTGCTGCTACTTTCATTGAAAAAGCTAGACAAGTAGGAAAACCACAATCCTTACAATTCTTTTTTGGTGTTAATTTAAATATATTTAATCCTGTTAAAGCCATTTTTAATCCTCCTTATTTAATCCCAGTATAAATTTTAATTAACCTAATAATTCCTTAATAAAGTTTCTAATTACTTCTACAGATTTTGGATGACGTAATATTACAGCATCGCTTCCTGACGCTAATATTCCGGATGCTGTTGCAACTTCCATGGAAATTGTTCTGTCTTCCTGACTTCCCCATTGTGGTGAATCTTCTTCTGAATCCATTGCTTCTTTTACCTTACAAGCTTCGAAAGAAACAGGGCTTATTATAGGAATTTGAAGAGTTTTATCATTTTGACCAAGTGCTGCAAGTTTTACTCTGTCTAAAGTTGATATAACATATTCGTAACCATATCCACCTGCTGCACATCCTACGTTGTCAACAAACTTTGTATTGTCTATTCCAAGTTGATTCATTAAAATATTTATCTGTTTTGCAAGGTTTATATCAACTGAAGATTCAGCTACAGCTTTGTCATTATAAGCCATTACACCTGCAGCTCCTACTGTCTTATAGTTATCTTCTACTGCAGACATTAAAAGTATATTATGTCCTTCAGTTTCCTGAGCAACTTTTTCAAATAATTTTGCATCTTTTTCATGGTTTCCTGTACCTGCAATTACTAATGGAGTTTTTATAGCTTCAACTACTGCTTTAGCTGTTTTAGCACAATCTTCTGGTGCAGCATCTGTACCGTTTGGATCAGCGCTTATAAGCCTCAAGCATATAAAATCTGGACTATATTTTTCTTCTACAAATTGTGCCCATTTAGCAGGGTCTTTTGCAACATCCTTATATATATCTTTTAAAGGATCTATCCAATCTTCTGGATATACATCTAAAATTTCCATACCCACTTTTGGGGTATTTCCTGTATCTCCATCAAAAGTATAGAATGGCAATACTGATTCTCCTCCTAATTTTAATGTTTTTTCTCCTGTTCCAATTTCAACTTCACCAATTTTGCCTGAAAATTTTTGTGTTGGTTTTTTGAACATAATGTATGCCTCCTTAATTTAATTTTTGAATTGAATTTTTGATAGTATTTCATTCAATGCTTTTCTGCATGAAGAATCCTCTGGCAGCTCTACTAATGCTTTTCCATCTGAATCAAATTGATAGACCATTTGGTCCATCGGCACAACTCCTACTAAATCCAGTTCTTGCTTTTTTATTTCTTCTTTTATTCCTGAATTCAATTTACCTTCTGGAGCTCTATTTACAATAAGGAAGATTTGGCCAACTGTTAACTTTAGTTCAGCAACTAACCGTTTTATTCTTCCAACAGCCTGTATGCCTCTCCTGGAACAATCGCTTATCAGAAATAGAGTATCAATAGGATCTATAAGTTTTCTACTCAAATGTTCCATTCCTGCTTCATTATCAACTACTATGTAATCATAATTACCAGAAAGTGAATCCACTTGTGCTTTAAGTATTCCATTAACATAACAATAACATCCTGGTCCCTGGGATCTTCCCATAACGATAAGGTCATAACCGTCTCCTTCAGCTACTGATGCATTTAATTTATACTTTAAATAATCTGCTTTCATCATACCTCCAGGAAAATTATCCCCTTCAAGTGATTTTCTATTTACGTCCTCTTTTATTTCTCCAATAGTTTCTTCAATGTCTGTTCCAAGTACTTCATTTAAATTAGCATTTGCATCAGCATCTACTGCTAAAATAGGTCCTGAACCTTTTTTTGTCAAATAATCTATTAAAAGACCTGTCAAAGTAGTTTTGCCGGTACCACCCTTACCTGCTACAGCTATTTTATATCCCATAGTACAACCTCCTTATATTGCTGTGTTTCAGATTACTTATAAAAAGCCTATTATAAATTTTATGCCTCTTATGTAGAAAACATCTTTAATTATATATTATATGTATAGGGCACGATAACCCTATACACATTAAACAATTTAATCAACAGAATGAACACATTGTTTGTGTACATCATGAAGAGCTTCCATCATTGCCTCAGACAAAGTTGGATGTGGATGAATAACTTCACCAACTCGTTCTGCTGTTAAACCAAGCTCACAAGCAACACCTAATTCTGAAATCATATCTGTTGCCCTATCACCTACAATAGCAGCTCCAATTATTACGTCCTTTTCATCTGTAATAATCTTTACAAATCCCTGGAATTTACCCATAGCTTGAGCTTTTCCAAGTCCTCTAAAATCAAATTTTCCAACCTTGTACTCGATTCCTGCTTTTTCAGCATCTTTCTCTTTCATACCTACAGAAGCTATTTCTGGTTCTACAAATGTACAGCCAGGTACTGCTTTGTAACTCATCTTCTTCTTTTTATCTAAAACTGCATTTTGAACAGCTACAATACCTTCTCTTGAAGCTACATGTGCAAGAGCAGCAGTAGGAATTAAATCACCTATTGCATAAACTCCCTCTACATTAGTTTCTAAATATTCATTTACAATTATTCTTCCTTTTTGATCTTTTTTAATACCTATATCATCCAAACCTAAGCCATCAGCATAAGCCCTTCTTCCTACTGCTATAAGAAGTGTTTCAGCCTCTAAAACTTTTCCGCTTCCTAATGTAGCAGTTACTGTATCACCTTTAACATCTACACTAGTTATACCATCACCTACAAAATATTTTATCTTATGCTGTTTAAAAATTCTCTGAAGTTGTTTTGCAACATCTTCATCTTCAAGCGGTGCAAGATGTGGAAGAGCTTCAACTACCTTAACTTCTACTCCCATACTATTCAAGAAGAATCCTATTTCACATCCTATAGGACCTCCACCAACTAGTATCATTGACTTTGGAAGTTTCTCCAAATTTAAAACTTCATCTGAAGTTATAACCTTTTTACCATCATACTTGAATACTCCAGGAGTAACAGGTACAGAACCAGTAGCAAGTATAATTTTATCTGCCGTTATGGACTCTTTAGATCCATCCTGCTTTGTAACCTCTACCTCTTTATTGCTTATAAGTTTTCCTGCTCCCCTTACAAGCTTTACTCCTCTATGTTCAAACATAAATTCTATACCTTTTACAAGTTGATCTACCACTTTATCTTTTCTCTGCATAATTGCATCAAAATCAGGTTTTACTTCACCTTCAATATTAATTCCAAATTTTGATGCTTGTTTTACCGCACTTAAAATATCTGTAGAAGCAAGTAATGCTTTTGTAGGTATACATCCAACATTTAAACAAGTCCCTCCTACATATTTCTTTTCAACTACAGTAACATCTGCACCTAAAATAGCAGCTTGCAGTGCAGCTACATATCCTCCTGGTCCTCCACCAATTACAACTACTTTCATTTCTAATCGCCCCTTATTTTTTAATCCTATATTTTTATAATCCTGCTTCGTCCAATATTAATGGCACATTTTCTTCCGCACCAATTGCCATTATATGAACTCCATCGCAAAGTCCTGATTCTTTTACGGTCTTTATAAATTCTCCTGCTATCTTTATGCCTTCTTGAACTTTATCCTCAGCATTCTTCATTCTATCTATAAGTTCATCAGGTACGAATATACCAGGTACATTTTTATTCATGTATTTAGCCATACCAGCCGACTTTAAAGGTATTATGCCTACCATAACTTTAGCATCTACACCTTGAGCTTTAGTCTCTTCTTTGAATTTCTTTAAAGTTTCCATATCATAAACAGCTTGAGTTTGAAAGAATTTAGCTCCAGCTTTAATTTTCTTCTTCATCTTTATAACTTGAAGCTCTAACGGATCATATCTAGGTGTAACACAGGCCCCTAAAAAGAAATCTGGTTTCCCTTTTAAATCAGTTCCACCCATGTCTTTTCCACCATTTAAAATGCTTGCCACCTGTAATATTCCAACACTATCTAGATCATAAACTGGCTTTGCACCAGGGTGATCTCCTGTAGCAGTATAATCTCCAGTAAGAGCTAAAACATTTTCAATTCCAAAAACACCCGCAGATAACAATTCTCCCTGAATTGCTATTCTGTTTCTATCTCTTCCTGTTATTTGAAATACAGGTTCTAATCCTGCATCTTTTAATACTTTACAAGTAGCTAAAGATGTAGCTTTTAACGTAGCAGATTGGAAATCCGTTACATTAACTCCTTGAACTCTTCCTTTTATCTTTTTGGCACATTCAATTAAATGAGAAAGATCCGTTCCCTTTGGAGGTGCCATTTCAGCTGTAATTGCAAACTCTCCCTTTTCAAAAGCTTCCTTCAATAAGCTCATTTTTTAATCCCCCTTCTGATTACTACTTAGCATTTAAATTTATTTTTCTAGGATGAGCACTTATTTGATAATCTCTTGGGTCTCTTATCTTGTCTAGATTGTCTAGCTTTCCTAGTTCTTTTAATTTGTTATATATCAATATCCAAGCACAATCATTTTCAGGATCAACTTCACATTTACCATCTCTTGCACCACCGCAAGGTCCATTCAAAAGTCCCTTTGCACACATTGTAATTGGACATATTCCTCCTGTCCATCCAAGCTGACAACTTCCACAAGCTTTACAAGCTTCTGCATATTGCCCAACTCTTTCTACTTCACCTATAAACATAGTGTTATTACCTGGATAAACGGGAATCTTTACTAATTTTGCTACAGTTTGAGTCCCATCACCACAAGCTAGAGATACAACTGCATCTGCTTCTTTTAATTCAGCTTTTAAGGACTTTAAATCTTTTCTTGTTTTTAAAAGATTGCAGGAAGGGTCAAGTATTTTATATCCTAAAACTTTTTTACCTTGTTCTTCTAACTTGGCTTTCATTGCTAATACTTCTTCTTCTCCGCCTACTTTACAAGTAGTTGCACATAAAGAGCATCCTGTGATTACTACTTTTTCACTGTCCTTAAGGTAATCCAATAATTCATCAAAAGATTTTTTTTCTGAAATAATCATATTTATTCCTCCATTTATTTCACAGGTTTATAGGTTATTTTGTAGCTTACAGGCTTTTACAATATGCTGTGCAAGTATAGATGACGTAACTGAGCCTACTCCTCCAGGAACTGGTGTTATCATTGAAGCTTTTGCTTCACAGTCTTCTGTATCTACATCTCCACATAACTTTCCACTTTCATCTACATTTATGCCTACATCTATAACTACGGCACCATCTTTTACATATTTTGAATCTATCATTTTAGCTTTTCCTATGCCTACTACCAGTATGTCTGCCTGGGAACAAACCTTTGGCATATCAGTAGTTTTTGAATGGCATACGGTAACTGTAGCATTTTCATTTAATAAGAGCATGCACGCTGGTTTTCCAACTACCATTGATCTTCCTACTATAACTGCATTTTTTCCCTTCATAGGAACTTCATAATGCTTAAGAATTTCTATAACAGCAGATGGTGTACAAGGTGCAAACCCTGTTGTATCTTTTTCCATCAATTTAGCAACATTTACAGGACTAAAGCAATCTACATCTTTCTCAGGGGCGATTATATATTTTATAACGCTTTCATCTAATTGCTTAGGAAATGGTCTGAATACCATTATTGCATTTACAGTCTTGTCCTCATTTATTTTTTTCAATTCTTTAATAAACTTGTCTTGTGATATATCTGCTGGTAGCTCTTTAACAACTGCCTCTATTCCAATTTTTTCGCACTTTTTTAGAGCTCCTTTTTCATAAGCAAGGTCACTTCCGTTTGCTCCAACTCTTACTAATGTAAGTTTTGGAGTAATACCCTTTACCTTTAAATCATTAACTTCTTTAGTTAAAGTTTCACTTATAGCATCTGCCACTGGTTTACCTTTAATTATCTGACCCATACTTATATCTCCTTCATATTAAAATTAGCTATCTGTACCATACTAAACTAATTTACAAGTGCCTCCGGAAGAAACTCAAGTTTCCTCCGGAGAATAATAATTTTATTTGGAAAGTGCACTAACTACTTTTTCATATACCTTATCTGCAATCTTAATGCCTTCTTCAACTAAAGGTTCCGTCTCTGCTTTTACCTTTTTAACATATTCCTGATCTTTAATGGAATTAATGTTGATTATGACATTAAGCTGTGCTCCAATAATAGCAGCTCTTAGACACTGAACTCCTACACCAACATCACTTATTGCAAGTTTGGAACAGTTATCTACAAGTGCCTCATGGAGTTTTATTGCTTCATAAGCTTGTTTAACAATACTTACTGGAACACTACATGCTTGTTTTAGACACTTTTCTAGAGTTTCTTCTTTTATTTTTTTCTGCTCTTCAGTGTCTTTCGGCATTCCATAAGCCTTTGAAAGTGGTAGAAAACACTCTGCATCTGCATCCATCATCTTTAAAAGCTCTGCTTGAAGCTCATTAGATCTTTTAAGTATGCCTTTTACCTTTTCATCATACTGTGCATACTTTTTCTTTCCTATTGTAAGGTTACATACCATGCCTCCAAGTGCCATTCCTATAGCACCTGTAATAGCTGATCCTCCGCCTCCACCAGGAGTTGCAGCTTTAGATGCAAGAACTTCTATAAAATCTGTGCAACTTTTATCTGCTAATTTCATATTGTTTCCTCCTAAATGTTTTAGAATAATCCGCTTATTACTCCATTCTCATCTACATCTATTTTTTCAGCAGATGGAACTTTTCCAAGACCTGGCATCTTCATTATTGAACCAGTTACTGCAACTACAAAACCTGCTCCAGCAGAAATTGTAACCTGTCTTACTGTAATATTAAATCCTGTTGGTCTTCCAAGTTTAGTTTGGTCATCAGTTAAGGAGTATTGGGTCTTTGCTATACATACTGGAGTTTGACCGAATCCTAATTTTTCAAGCTCGTCAATTTCTTTATCTGCCTGACTTGTGAAAGTAACATCATCAGCACCATATATCTTCTGAGCTACTGCTCTTATTTTATCTCTGATTGGTAATTTTTCATCATAAGCAAACTGGAAGTCATTTTTCTCTTCTTTTATAAGTCTAAGTACTTCTTTGGCAACTTCTATTCCACCTTCGCCGCCTTTAGCCCAAACTTCTGATAATTTTACATTTACACCTAATTCTTTACATTTATCTTCTACTAATTTTAATTCTGCCTGTGTATCTGTAGGGAATGCATTTAACGCAACTACTGCTGGTAATTTATATACCTTAGTTATATTCTCTACATGTTTTAATAGATTTGGAAGTCCCTTTTCAAGAGCTTCTAAGTTTTCATTATTTAAATCAGCCTTTGGAACTCCGCCATTGTATTTTAATGCTCTAACTGTAGCAACTATTATTACTGCATCTGGTTTTAATCCTGCCATTCTGCACTTGATATCTAAGAATTTTTCAGCACCTAGGTCAGCACCGAAGCCTGCCTCCGTAACTACATATTCACCAAAGTGAAGAGCCATTCTAGTAGCCATTATTGAGTTACATCCATGAGCTATATTCGCAAATGGTCCGCCGTGTACAAATGCTGGTGTTCCTTCAAGAGTCTGTACTAGATTTGGTTTCAATGCATCTTTAAGAAGTGCTGCCATAGCTCCTTCAGCTTTCAAATCATGAGCTGTTACAGGTTTGCCATCTCTAGTATATCCTACAACTATTTTAGCAATTCTCTTCTTCAAATCAATTATGTCACTTGATAAACAGAATATAGCCATTATTTCTGAAGCAACTGTTATATCAAATCCATCTTCTCTAGGTGTACCATTGGCTTTTCCGCCTAATCCATCAACTACAAACCTGAGCTGTCTGTCGTTCATGTCTACGCATCTTCTCCAAGCAATTCTTCTTGGGTCTATGTTAAGTTTATTGCCCTGATATATATGATTATCTATCATTGCTGCAAGTAAATTATTAGCAGCAGTGAGTGCATGTATATCACCTGTAAAGTGTAGGTTTATGTCTTCCATAGGTACTACTTGAGCATACCCACCGCCGGCAGCTCCACCCTTTATACCAAATACAGGTCCCATAGATGGTTCTCTAAGTGCAACAACAACAGATTTTCCCATTCTATTTAATGCATCTGCTACACCTATTGCTGTAGTAGTTTTTCCTTCTCCAGCAGGTGTTGGGTTTATAGCTGTACATAATATAAGTTTTCCATTCTTACTAGGTGTAGTCTTTAACAAGTTGTAATTTACCTTTGCTTTGTATTTACCATACAATTCAATATCATCTTCGGAAATATTTAATTTCTTTGCAATTTCCTTAATGTCCTTCATTGTGCATTCTTGAGCTATTTCGATGTCTGATTTATAAGTCATTTAAAAAACCCCCATTTCTAATTTTTGTTTTATATTTTTTACCTCCTTAACAGTTTCCTCATTGGAATCGTAAGGAGATTGATTGACTCTATCAGAACTTCCAACTGTGTCACTATAATGTATAAATCCAAGACATTCTTTTTCATCTACATTTTCCAATACAAATTCTTCGTCCGCTTTATTTCTAATTTTATTTGCTACCACAAATATCTTTTCTATTCCTATATCCTTAGCTAATTTTTTAACATGCTTGAACGTCTGTATACTTCTTATTCCAGGTTCTACAACAACAATAAATACATCTACACCTTGTGCTGTTCCCCTTCCCAAATGTTCAATACCTGCTTCCATATCCATTATGACGATATCTTTGTTTTGGAGCATTAAATGTGACGTGAGTTTTTTAAGCAAAACATTTTCCGGGCAGAAACAACCTGTTCCGCCTGTATCAACTGTTCCCATAGTTAAAAGTCTTACACCTTTGTATTCCTTACAATATCTTTCTGGTATATCATCAACTTTAGGATTTATTTTAAACATTTTTCCAAAGGATCCTGGAGTAGAATTTGTTCTCTCTGCTACTAACTTTTTCATTTCTGAAATCGGAACAATCTCATCTGCTATCTCTTTTGGAAATCCTAATGCTAACGCCAAATTGGGATCAGGATCTGCATCCACAGCTAAAACATTATATCCTTCTTCTGCATATATTTTACTCATTATCGCTGAAAATGTAGTTTTACCTACACCACCTTTGCCTGTTATAGCCATTTTCATTTTCATATGTAGTCCCTCCCATTTTGAACAACCATTTTATATAATTTATTTAAAATACAAACTTAATATATACTTTTATCTGCAAATATATTCCCTTATAATTTATGTATTTGTAGATAAATTATAATTTTTATTCTACATTATACCATCTATAAATCAAAATTCTTCTCAAAATGATATGAAATATTGGCTCCATATCATTTTGAGAACACATTTTTATATCATATTGAGCCATGCAAAATCAAACTTAGCTTTTAAGCCATTTTAACTTTGGCATGACAATTGCTTATCTTTATTATTAGATACCTAATTTTTTACGTTTTTCATTCATCCTATTAACCATTTGTTCAACTGCTTTCTTAGGATCTGTTTCTATAAAGAATTTAGCTCCTACCCAGTCTTCCATCTTATTAGTAAGAATGTCAACAACTTCTGGACCGCCTGTTACTGGAGGTGTTACTCCAAGCCAAGTGTCTATACCTGAAGTTACTACATAAGTACCTATAGAAACAGCTTTTTCTGACATCCATTCTGGTGCTACACCTACAACTGGAAGATCACTCATATCTGTACCTAAGAAATTAGCTACTCTACCTACCAAGTCTAATATACGGCTTATATCAACACAAGAACCCATATGAAGTACTGGTGGTATACCAACAAGCTTACATACAGTAGCTAGTCCTGGTCCTGCATATTTTTCTGCTGCTTCTAATTGCATTAATCCATATTCTGCTGCTGCTTGAGCTGCACAACCTGTAGCAACAACTATTACATAATTCTTTATTAATCCCTTTATAGTCTCAATATGTGCAGAATTATGAGTAACTTTAGGATTGTTACATCCAACTACACCTGCAGCGCCTCTTAATACTCCTGATGTTAAAACATCTGCCAAAGGTTTTACAGTTTGCATTGGTCCTATTTGCGTGTTTACAACTTTATCCAATTTATTTATTACTTCTTCAACACTGTATCCTACAATTCCCTTTGATTTCAATTCAGGAATCATTACTTTACTGTTGTCTCTATTTTTAAAGTTTAATATTGCTTCCTTTAAAATCTGTTTAGCAGAATCAAGTGGATGTTCTTCATCAAATTCGATATAAGTTGAATCTGTGATATGTGCCTTTGGTGAAGTCGTTATAAACTTAGTATGATATGACTTGGACAATTTTGCTAGTGCTGGCATAATACACTGTACATCAACTATAAGTCCATCTACTGCTCCTGTAACTACAGCCAATTCCTGCTGCATAAAGTTTCCTGCTATTTTAATACCATGTCTCATGGAAACTTCATTTCCAGTACAGCACATTCCGCATAAATTTATTCCATCAGCACCTTCTGATTTAGCAAGTTCAACTAGTTCTGGATCTGATGCTGCTTCTACTATCATATCTGAAAGAAGAGGTTCATGTCCGTGTAAAACTACATTTACAGAATTCTTTTCAAGTACTCCAAGATTTGCTTCTGTCTCAATTGACTTAGGTGTTCCAAACATTATATCACTAAATTCTGTAGCCATATATGATCCTAGCCATCCATCACCTAGTGAACATCTCATAGCCATTTTAATCATAGCTTCTGCATCTGCATTACATCCTATATGAGTTGAATGCATAACTGCAGCTATTTCTCTATCAATTGCCCTTGGAACTATGTCAAGTTTATCCCATATTTCCTTTCTCTTTGGTGGAAGAGAAGGTGGCAACTTAACTTCTCCCATTTGTCTACCATAATCATCTAATCCTCTTTTAGCTACATCATGAGCTATGTCATATATGTCTCTTCCTTCAGTTTCTACATCATATATTTTTGCAACTTCTTTCAATTTCTTTTCATCTTTAACTTTTATGTCTCCATCTTTACTGGAGTGGTATAAGCTAAGTGCTATACTTCTACCATGATCTGAATGTGCAGCAGCTCCGCCTACAACCATTCTTGCAAAATTTCTAGATACAATTACATCTGCTGTAGCACCACATATACCTCTTTCTACACCTTTTCCTGGTACTGGACTTACTCTACAAGGACCCATGCTGCAATTTCTACAGCAAACTCCTGCTGACCCAAATCCACACTGTACCTTCATGTCTGCTTTTCTATCTAAAGCAGTTCTTACTCCATCCTTTTTTGCCTTGTCCAATAATTGTAAAGTAGCCTGATCAATTGACTTTGCTTTTTCTTCCATTTTAATAATTCCCTCCTTAAAGAAATAACTTCAATTTTTGTTGTAATTACTTCTTAAAATAACTTAATTTTACCTAAAACCCTATTTTTTTATTTTAATTAATTGTAATAAATACAATTATAATTATAACCTTTTTACTACATAAAATAAATATATTTACTATAAAAAATGTTAAAAAATAAACATCCATTTAAGTATAATCTTGGTTATTAATAAATTATTTGTGAATTTAATGAGAAAATAAATATTGTTATTTGAAATATACAATTGCGTGTGACATATTTTAGTTTTTCAAGCATTACATGGATGTAAAAAATTCAAGAAACGTTTACAATATTACTATATAACTTCTTCAATTACATATTACCATAATAATGTACAACTTGAAAAGGACTTTTTAAAAAAATCAAAAAATTTTTTTAACTTTTTTTAGGTAAGCTGCTACTTGTTCAAATCTAGTATTTTAAAAAATATCTATACTAGTTTGGTATATATTTAACAAGCGTTTGGAAACTTAATCCAATTACTAAATTAAACTATTCTGGAACTATTATGACTATCTTTGGCGAATTTTTAACAACTTTACTAGTAACAGAACCAACCATCCTAGCTAATCCCTTTTTAGTAGACTTAGTCATTATTATTATGTCGAAATTATCCTGTGAAGCTTTTTTTAATATTTCATCTCCAGCATATCCAAAATCAAAAAACTTGTTTACAATATATCCCTGGAGTTCTTTTTCTGCCCTGTCTAAAACAATCTCTCCTGTTTCACGTGCCCTATCAACTTTATCCGTAATCACCATATCATTTACTATAACTATTTCTGAAACATTCATAAGTGTAACTTCTACTTCATCTTTCTTAAACATTTTTTTTAATAGATCAAGAGAATGCATACTCCTGTCAGTTCCATCTAAAGGTATTAATATTTTAGTTTTTGCCATACCAAACACCTCTTTCTCATTTAGTAAATATTTATACTTATATTATTCTATATTAGAACCTATCTTTCCTGCTTTTATAAAATTTTATTATTTATATCTCTTCCTTTTATGATTTTATTCAATAACAATAAAATAGCCCATCAATGTCTATTATTATAAACAGATTTCTAAGCATCAGATGAAATTTTAAATCCATCTGATGCTTAGAAATTGTCATCCAGAGACGTAGATGCTCTTTACTCCCACTTGGAAAAGAGCGGGAGTATTAGCACAGGTAGTCATCGGATAAAAAACACTGCGGACTATTTTTTAATTATGATATTAATTTATTTTAGTGTTTAGCTATTTAATCAAAATTGCAGACCTAATGTTCACAATGGTGATTGCAAAGCTCATTTTTATCTTCTAATTTTCCATCAATGTAACTTTGAACAACATCTTTGTATTCCCCAGATGCCCCTTTTATTACTTTAAGACCACACTGCTGCAATCCCATCAAAGCTCCTCCGCCAATACCTCCAGTTATTACTAAATCAACATTATGTTTTACTAGTAAATTTGCAAGTCCCTCATGTTGATGAGCTAACTGAACTGTAGATACTTCTTCAACATTTCCAATTTTATTGTTCTCAACAGTCACAATTACAAAACTCTGACTCATACCAAAATGTTGGTTAACCATATTTCCGTTATTAGGTAATGCTATTTTCATAAACTTTCCCTCCAATTTTTGTCATATGCTATTTTAATTATAGCATTTTTAGTCTTATTTGCAATACTTTCAAATAGTTTTTCCACAATTAGACGTTATTATCACTCTTCATATTTCTACACCATTTTCTGCAGAATTTTGCCTTTTTATTGCATATAACTTCTTCTGAACCACAAATAGGACAAGTATATCTATCTTGCTCATATTTTATTTCATATACATTACCGCAATGTAAACACTTAAATTTACAATAGGTTGTAGTATAGTTACCTCCATTTATTCTTATGGCATTTCCTTCTGTTAAGGCAACAGCTACTTTTTTTCTGGCACTATCTATGATGTTTTGAAAGGTTTGCCTGGATACCTGCATTTTTTGAGCACATTCTTCTTGATTTAATTCTTCAATATCCTTTAACCTCATTGCCTCAAGTTCTTCTACCTTTAAAACAATTTCCTCAATTTCACACTTATGTTTTCCCCAGGGTACAAAATAAGTATTTTCCGGGAAAAACTCTACTCTTCTAAACTTTGTTGGCCTTGGCATTTTAACTCCTCCCTGCATTTACTACATAATCCTATAAACAGAGTTCTTGGTATCAGATTGAGTTTTAAACTCCATCTGAACCTAAGAATTACTTGATTTAATCTCACATAGTCAAAGTTTAAACTTTGACTATCTATATCAATTATACTATTACAATTAAAACATTTAAAATGCATATGCAGGAGTTTTCTACTAAATATTTTCATTTCTTTTACTATTCCTAATTCATGAAATGATTATTCATTACAATGTCCTTCGTATTTATGTTCCTCACAAATACTTCCTGTGGATTTTAATTCACCCTTAATATATTTTTGTACCATATCATCACATAAACCTTGTGCACCAACTATTACCTCAATTTGATTTTCATTAAATAACTGTTGTGCTGTTTCTCCCATACCTCCTGCAATAATTACATTTACATTTAAACCTTTTAAAAACACTGGAAGATATCCTGGTCTATGTCCTGGATTTGCAGTAAATTGTCCCTGAGATGCCTTTCCATTATCTACATCATATATTGTAAAACCTTCACAATGTCCAAAATGTCCACTTACATACTTTCCATCACTTGCAATTGCTATTTTCATTTAAATTTCCTCCTTATATTTTAATTGATAATTTATAATTTTTATTAATTTTATACTTAATGCTAAAAATTTAGAAAAAGCTTTTTATAGTATTCCACATATCTTCAATAGCTTTTTCTGCCATACTTTCCTTATAAAAAGTTATAGGTTTTAATTCATTTATGGACTTCATAACAGTATCATCATAAGGAATTTTGCCTACCAACTCTAAATTTTGCAAAAATACAAAATTTTCTATTTTTTTAGTTATTTCTTCATTTATATCATATTTATTTATACATACCATAGTAAAAATTTCAAAATGTTTACATAGGTTTACTACTCTTGCTAAATCTTCAAGGCCTGATTTTGTAGGCTCTGTAACAACTAACACTGCATCACTACCTGCTACAGAAGATATTACAGGACATCCAATACCAGGTGATCCATCTACTATAGTTAGCTTATCATCACAATTAAACTTTTTACCATTTTTTCTTAAATAGTTTACTAATTTTCCTGACCCATCACCCCCTATTTTCATTTCTGCCCTTGAAATTATTCCTTTATCTAACTCAGTAATGAAAGTATTTGCTACATTTTGATCTTTTAATTCTATAGCATTATGAGGACATACTAATGTACATGAACCACAACCTTCACACTCAAATAAATCTACTTTAAAGTCTGTTATAGCTTGGAATTTGCATATGGTTTCACATTTTCCACATTTTTTACACATAGATTCATTTATAGAAGCCTTTTTCCCACCTATAAAACTTTTTTTTTCTATATCTTTTCCTTTGTAAAACATGTAAAGATTGGGGGCATCTACATCGCAATCTATCCTTATTACATCTTTTGCAATTTCAGCTAATGCTGTTGCAATAGTAGTTTTTCCTGTTCCACCTTTTCCACTTACAACTACTAATTCCAAGCTAACACCTCCCTTATCTTCTGTGAAAGTTTATCAAATATTGCTTTGTGATGTAAATCATCATATAATATTTCGCCCTTAGAATAAAGTATTGCTGTATCCTTACTATAGTCAATAGTACCTAGTAACGTAATTTTTTCTTCTTTACAATATTTTTTTATTATATTGTCCTTTTTATCGTCTTTATTTATAACTATACCAAAAGGTATGTTATACATTTTCACAAGTTCTACAGCCATTTTTAAATCATGAAGTCCAAACTCTGAAGGTTCTGTAACAAGCACTGCAGCATCAGCATATTTTAAAGTATTTATTACATTACAGGAAGTTCCAGGTGGACAATCAATTAAATTAACTTCTCCTGATAAATTCTCAAGTAATTCTTTAATAACAGGTACTGCCATAGGTTCACTTATATTTAAAATTCCTCTACTGCATCTTATATCTCTTGATGTCCCTTTTTCAATTTTCCCTATTTCTCTTTTACCATAAGTTACAGCATTGTATTTACATACAATTTCACAAGCACCACAGCCATGACACAACTTTTGAAAAAGAAAAAGATCATCCTTCACTTTTGCAAGGGCATTAAATTGACATGCATTTGCACAAGAACCACAGACAGTACATTTACGGGCATCTATTATTGGATATTCTACTTTCACCGATTCTACTATATCTACTTTAGGTTTTAGGAACAGAAAACCATTTGGTTCTTCTACATCACAATCTACATAATTTGCCCTTAAAGCAAGAGCAAGATTAGTAGATACTGTAGTTTTTCCTGTTCCTCCTTTTCCACTAAGTACTGCTATATTCACTATACACTCATCTCCAACTTAATAAATTCTTCAATGGTGTGCTGGACCAGAAATTTTTATTTCTTCAAGTTCATCATTTTTATACTTCTGAAGAACTGAGTTTATATCTATACTACTGCACTTATAAGCTTTGATTCCTGATTTTTGAATAAGCTCAAATGCATTAGGGCCAAGATTTCCTGTAATAATAGCATTTACTTTCTCATCTATTAATTGATTAGATGCAGCAATACCTGCTCCTCCACTTGAACTTTGACCTTTGTTTTCTATGATTTTAATTTCTCCACTTTCAGTGTCATGAATTTGAAAGTACTTACACCTTCCAAACCTACTATCAAGTAAATCTTCAGCATTTTTTCCTGCTGATGAAATTGCTATTTTCATCACTATCCCTCCAAATCTTCAATTATACTTTTGCTATAGATATGAACTATATTCTAAAATAAACTCATATCTCAGTTACGTTATTGGCATTTGCTATTTTAATACTATCACTAATATAAGTTATTGTCAAATGCCAATAACTTATATTTTTATAAATTTATATTCAAATACCCATAACTCCCTTTAAACTATTTTGTTTTAAATTAACTTCATCAGAATATGCTTAAAAAATCTACCCGTAACTGCAAAACGGTTACGGGTAATTTATAAGTATTTGTCTTTATTTTTCTAAACTCTTCATTACGTTATCAACGATAGGATAAAAAACCTTTTCAAGGTCTTCATCTTCATTTTTATATGTAGGGTCTGATAAATTACCTACGCTATTTAAAACAGGAATTTCTCCTAAAAGCTTCAAATTCATTTCTTCTAAAAACTTAGTTGTGCTTTCTCCATTAAATGGTTTTATTTTTTTACCACAATCCGGACAAGTTATATAGCTCATATTTTCAATAACACCTAATACATCAATATTAATTGCCCTTGCCATATTTACAGCTTTTGAAACTATCATTGAAACTAGATCCTGGGGAACAGATACCATAACTATTCCATTTATAGGAATAGACTGCATAACTGTCAGTGCAACATCACTTGTTCCTGGAGGCATATCAATAACTAAATAATCAAGTTCTCCCCATAGTACATCTGTCCAAAATTGTTTAACTACACCACCAATCATCGGTCCTCTCCAAATAACAGGATCATTTTCATTGTCCACTAATAAGTTTAAAGACATAACTTTTATACCATCATCTGTATCTACAGGATGCATTAATTCCCCATCTGAAATAACTTTTTTGTCTTTTAGACCAACAAGCCTTGGTACACTTGGCCCTGTTATATCCGCATCTAAGATACCTGTGCTATATCCCAGTTCCTTTAAACGTTTTGCAATAAGAACTGAAATTGAGGATTTTCCTACTCCACCTTTTCCACTCATAACGCCAATAATTTTTTTTACTTTGTTTAAAGGATTATTTTCAATCATACATTTTTGCTTATCCTTATCACATCCCCCATTAGATGGGCATGAATTACATTCTGACATGAAATCATCTCCTAAATTTATAATTAGCATTTGCTACTTATATAATAACTCCATTTATAATTATTATCAAATGCCAATTATAATACTCATTTTTGTATTTAACCCAAAATATCAATCACAGCGTTTTTTCCGCAATAATTCTTCTAACTCATTAATGCGTTTATTTATTTGTTCTATCTCTGCTTCATATTTTCCTACTGTAGCACTAGATAAATGAATACCTCTCTGTCCTAGTACAAGTGATCTTTCTTCTTCTATATCTTCAAGAGAGTCTTTAAGTTCTGCAAGCTTTTTTTCTAATTCAGAAATACTCATTTTTTCAAAATCATACATTATAATCTACACTCCTTTTTTATTACTCAACTTTCGCTTATATAGGATTTTGACTTAATATAAAAAAATTACGATCTAAATGAATTCATAATTCACAGTTCACAGTTCACAATTTCGGTAAATTTTTCTCCGCTGTGCTGCTAAAAATTTTAAATTTGAAACTTTTTAAAGCTTATTGAAGCTTTGCTTCAATGGTGCTATATTTTAGATTTTCTGAAGTTTTAACGGAAGAAAATTATCCCTAATTGTGAATTGTGCATGGTGCATTGTAAATTCATTTATAACCTTACTACTTTATTGTACATAAATCTATAAAACGTTTCATTGTCTCTGTTAAATATTTGTTCTTGTGATATATGATTTTAAACTTTCTTTTAAATTTAATACCTTTAACAGGTATTTCACAAAGGGTACCAGAGGATAATTCATTTGTCACTGAATTTCTAGAAATAACTGACACTCCTAATCCTTCTGCAACTGCAATTTTTATGGTATCAGTATTGTTACATATCCATGAAGCCTTCCATGTTAATTCATTTTCTATCATTTTATCTTCAAATGTCTTACGAGTTCCACTTCCTTTTTCACGAATAATAAATTTTTCTTTTTGAAGTTCGCAAGGTTCCACATAAGGAAGTTTTGCAAATCTGTGGCAAGCTCCACAAATAAGTATCAATTCGTCATCCATAAATGGTTTGTTTAAAATATCTGAATTTGTCGTTTCTCCTTCTACAAGACCTATGTCAATTTCATCGTGAAGAAGCATTTTTTCAATTTTTGTGGTATTTTCTTCATACACTTGTATATCAGTTTCTGGATATACTTTTTGAAAATGTGAAACAAATTTAGGTAAAACATAAGCTCCAACAGTAACACTTGCACCAATACGTATAGATCCATTTTCATGCAAAGTCTTCATATCATTTTCTAATTCTGTATTTAACTTAATAATATATCTAGCATAACTCATTAGTTTTTCTCCTGCCTGAGTCAAATAAAGTTTTCTTGAAAGCCGTTCAAAAAGTCGTATACCATAGTGATTTTCAAGTTCAGAAATTGCCTGACTAACTGCTGACTGAGACATAAAAAGTGTTTCAGAAGCCTTAGTCATATTCATTTTGTCACATACAGCAACAAATATTTTAAAATGTCTTAAAGTCATAATATTCTCCTTATGCATTAGTATATACTTATTATATTAATTAAATAATAATATTTTACTTATGTAATGTCAAGGTGTATTATGAATGGCAGATAGGAGGAGATATTATGAAAACAATAACTAATAAAGTATCAGGAATTATACTTGCACTAATTATAGCTATTCCAGCATGGCTACTTGGAAATGCTTTTCCTATTATAGGAAGTCCTGTGCTTGGAATTTTATTTGGAATGGTTTTAGCATTTTGGAAAAGGCCAAGCTGTTTTAACGAAGGTATAACCTATACTGCAAAAAAATTACTTCAATATTCCATTATCCTTATAGGTTTTGGCATGAATCTTTTTAATGTTTTTAAAGTAGGAAAACAAACAATTCTTTTAATGACTTTCACACTAACAGCAGCATTTATTACTGCTTATATTGTAGGTAAATTATTAAGGATAAATGGGAAAACGGCAACTTTAATAGGTATTGGTTCCTCCATATGTGGTGGTTCAGCTATTGCAGCAACAGCTCCTGTTATTAATGCAAATGAACAGGAAGTTGCCCATTCCATATCAACCATATTTCTTTTTAATGCCATTGCAGCCTTTTTATTTCCATTCCTCGGACATTTATTTGGCATGAGTAATCAATGCTTTGGTCTTTGGGCTGGGACAGCTGTTAACGATACTTCATCTGTAGTAGCCGCTGGTTATTCCTACAGCAATGCAGCAGGCAATCTTGCAGTCATAGTAAAACTCACAAGAACCCTGGCTATCGTTCCAATTACATTGGTGCTAGCTATTTACACTTCTAAGAAAGAAGCCAAAAATAAAGAAGGATCTTATAGGCTAAGTAAAATATTTCCCTGGTTCGTACTTGGTTTTATGGCTGCATCAATAATTAGCACATTTATTCCTCTGCCAACTGTATTTACTACATTTTTATCAGAGACAGGAAAATTTATTATTGTAATGGCAATGGTATCTGTAGGATTAAATACTAATATTATAAAACTTGTAAAAAATGGTTTAAGTCCAATTTTATTAGGCTTTACATGCTGGGTAGTTTTAGCACTTACTTCACTTGGAGTTCAACATTTTATAATGGGAATTTTTTAGAGAAAGAAATTTGATTAACATTGATCTTAAAACATCATAATAAAAATCTTTAAAAACAATATTTTAGGGGCAATATACAACCTTTTAGTAAAAAACTTTTACTAAAAGGTTGTATATTGCCCTTTAATATTTTTAATATTAAATCTAGATAATTACATTTCCTGTGTTGTTATATAAGAATCTTTTTTTTAATTGAAGTTTCATTTCTTTAATGGCTTTTTCTCCTGTACAGTGACACATTTCTAAAACTCGTATATCCTTTTCTTTTATAAACTTAATTGTACTATTTAACCTTAAATCATTAGCTTCTAGCAAATGGGTTCCTCCCACAATACCATAGATTGGCATACCCGTCTTTTCTATAATTGTCTCTAAAATATTAATTATTCCTACATGAGAACAACCAACTATAACCATCAATCCTTTATCAAGCTTAACTACTAATACTATTTCATCTGAAAAATCATCCAATGTATAGTTTCTATTTTGTTTTATTTGAAATTTGGGGTTTGTTAATTCAAAATCATTATTTTTGTTAAAATTGGAAAATATCATTATATCTTTGTTAATGTAAAATATATCTTCTTCAACATATTTTATTGGAATATTATTTTTATTAACAAATTCTTCATTAAAGGAATTGCCAATATACTTGTAAGTTTTCTCTTCTGTAAATTTATATTTTCTATTAAAGAATTCTTTCCCTACAATTAATTTATATGGGCTTTTAACTTTATCTACAAACTTTTTAAAACCTCCACTATGGTCATAATGACCATGACTTAAAATAACATAATTCAAATTATTTAAATCAACATTTAATCTTTCAGCATTTTTAATAAAATTTCCACTTTGGCCAGTATCAAACAATATTTTAAATCCATTAACTTCTATGTAAAGTGATAATCCATGTTCACTATATAATTTGGGATCAACACCAGGTTTATTTTCTATGAGAGTTACTATTTTAAAATTCATTTTAATCACCAACTCATTTAAATTAAAGAAGTTGAATTTTAGAAAAATCAATATCTCCGTTATCTTTAATCATCTCTTTATCAGCATGAACATATTCAATTTTTCCTGCAAACATTTCATGTGAACCAGTAACTATAGAATCCTCTACCTTACACTCTATGTTTATAGGGCAGTCTGCTAATAAAGGAGCATTTACCTTTATTCCTTCGTCAACTTTAATATTAAGTTTTGAAAATTTATCTTCATTTCTGCCGCTATGACTACCTAAATATTCAAACATTTCTTTTTGTTCTTTTGTAACAATATTTACTACAAAAACACCTGTTTCTTTTATCATTTTATAAGAATATCTAGATGGAACAATACCTACCATAATCATTGGTGGGTCATAACTACAGTTACAACAGTATGCTACTGCTAGTGCATTATTCTTACCATTTACATCCCTACAAGAAACTAATATTTTAGGCATCGGTTGAAGACATGACTTCATATTTCCTTGAATTTTTTCCATAATAATATTCCTCCATTATTTATAGTATTGCCAAAAATTTTAATGCAATTTCTAGCTTAATTCTTTTATTTGTAACAAATTTAATTACTGTTTATATATTGGCATTTGCTATTTTCATAATACATCTATGCATAATTATTGTCAAATGCCAATATGAAAACATCTATAGATTTATTTCTTCTCATTTATAGTATAAAAGCCCATGCATTATAAAATGTATAGGCTTTTTTATTACTTCTCTTCCTTATATTAAAGCTATTCTGGATATATATATTGATTTTGTGGCTTTTGAGCTGAATCTACACCTTCAACTCTTATAACAGGAGTACTGGACTTTTCACCGTTAATATTTTCAGTTTCTACATCAATTTTCCCTGTGATTTTAATCCATTTGTTATTTTTTAATGTAGAAGCTTTATTCCAATCACATACTAATCCTGTAACCTCTGTATCAGCAGCACAGCAAACCATCATTAATCTTGCAATTAAAAATTTATCTTTAGAATTTGCACCATCCCTAAATACAAAACCTGTTATAATTATATCTTTACCTTTATATTTGTTTGGATTATTATAACAAATATCATCTGCTATATGAGTAAAATTTTTTCCATCAACAACTAAAATATTATCTTTTGGAGTATCTTTCTGAATACTTTTTGATTGAGTTTGGGAAGTTGAGATGTTTTTACTTATGCTATTTTTCATTACTACTTCACCCTTTTTTGAAATAAGTTCATCATTTAATCCCTGCGGATTTATGTAAATACCTAAAAACAATGGAACTAAAAACACACAAAAATAAACCTTTCTTTTGTTGATTTGTGTAGGTATAAAAAGTCTTCTTAGTTGAAAAATGGTGAGTATAAGAAAAGTAATGAAAGAAAAGCGAACATATTTTATCATTTTAGGATTAAGATAAAGATAAATTTTCCCGGATGAAAGTAAGTTGTAAACATAATAAGTAAAACATATGAGTATTACAAACCATTTAAATTCACTTTTGTTCAATTTCACAATATCAATCCCTCCTTAAAAGGTAAGTAGTTAACTACTGCTCCTATAATAAAACAAACTGTAAAAATCACAAAAATCAGTTTTATTATAAATCTACTTTTAAAAGTCTCACTTAACATAAGTGTATTTTTTATATCAATCATTGGCCCAAATATAAGAAAAGCTATAATAGACCCTGTAGTAAATTGCCCAACAAATGTTCTTGCAATAAATGCATCAGTTTCAGAGCATACTGCCAATAAAAATGCTAAACCTATCATAACAAGTATGGAATATATTTTGTCATGTCCAACTAATAAAATATATTTTCTTGGTACAACTGTTTGCATTAGTGAAGATAGAAATGCACCAATAATTACAAACCTTCCAACATCATTTAATTCTATAGTTGTATGATCCACTACTTCCATAATTGTTAATCCTATATTATGTTTTTTACCTGAATTATAATGGGAATGTCCACATCCGCATTGACAATCACTATCATGATGATGATAATGCCTGTGATGATGTTGGAAATCCATGTCTACCTTTTTTAATACAGAACTATTATCACATATAATGCTAATCACATTACCAATAATCATTGCCCCAATAATACCTAATCCACCACGCATAATAACTATGTAAATATTATTTGAAAATGCGTAGTAAGTTGAAGCAAGTACTACTGGATTTATTATAGGTACGGAAAGCATAAAAGTAATACCTATATGTAATGGCATACCTTTTTTTATTAATTTTCTTACAACAGGAACAATTGCACAATCACAAATAGGAAATACTAATCCTATTAAAGCAGCACTTAATAATCCCAAAAACTTGTTTTTAGGTATTATCTTAGCTAAAGTTTCTTCTGTAACAAATATTTGAATTATAGATGCCAATATTGTTCCAACCATTATAAAAGGAAATGCCTCCAAAATTATACTTAAAAAAATTGTTGAAAATCCTTGTAACATTTTATTATCTGTTAAAGATTTAAATTGAATATTAGGCAGTGAAAAATGAATTGATAGCATTAATATTGAAATGCTTGAAAACAAAATAGGAAAAACAAGCATAAAAATAATCATTATAAGAAAGTTTTTTCCCAATTTATCATTTTGAGTTATCAATTGTACTTTACCTCCCTCTATTACGTTTATACTAAATTATAATATTTATATTAAATGCATAATAGAACAAAAATAAGAGTTAGACACTAATTTCTTAGTGCATAACTCCTATTTTTAATTTCTTTGAAAATGCCTTAACCTATTTTAAACTATTATATATTAATTCTAAATTACTCTTCATACTTTGAATATAATTTTTATTATCTTCCTTGCTTTCAATTGTATATATCTTTTTCACTTTTGCTCCGACTTCTTTAGCAAGGGTATTTGAAACCTTAGGACTTACCATGTCCTCTACAAATATAGTTTTTATTTTATTTTGCTTACAGTAATTAATTAACTCTCCCATCTTTTTAGTTGTTGGCTCACCTTCTGCAAATACATCTTCTACACTATTTTGTTTTAGTCCAAAATCTCTACAAAGATAAGCAAAGGCTGCATGACCTGTAACAAAATTTTTATTAGCTACTTTATCAAACCTTTTCTTATAATCATTATATAAACTGTTAAGTTGATTTGAAAAATCTTTATAATTTTTCTCATAATAATCTTTATTAGATGGATCAGCCTTTACTAAAGCTTCTTTTATGTTCTTTGCTTCAAATTCCGCACCCTTTAAACTTACCCAAACGTGAGGATCATTTTGTCCATGTTCCTTAATTTCACCTTCATCAGTATTCTTTATTGACTCAAAACCCTTTGATGCCTCAACAACAACTAATTGTTTGTTATTTATAACTTTTAAAGACTTGTCCACCCATGACTCCATTCCAAGCCCATTATAAACAAATACTTTAGCTTTGTTTAAATCTTCAAGATCCTTTGCTTTAGGCTCATATTCATGAGGCTCAACCCCATTTGGAATTACTGTCTTAACTTCTACCTTATCCTTACCTACTGCTTCAGCAAATTCTCTCATAGCATTAAAGGAAACTACAACTTGAATTTTTCCATGAGATTCCTTTTTATCTGCAGCCTTATTATTGCTGCTCACATTAGCATTACCACATGCCGAAAAAGTTACAAGACTACACATTAACATTAAAATTGAGATTATTTTTCTATACATTTTTTCACTCCTTAAATAAAGTTGTTGCAAATCGATTGCATTTACATATATAATATACATATATACCTAAACTGTCAACAGCTTCCACCTTAAATATCATTAGGAGAATTTACATGGTGTATATTTCTTCTTGCAATTTCATTCTATTTTTATAAATTAGTTTCTTCAAAAAAGATTAATATGTTTATAACCCCTACTATGAATAAGTACGTTATGTTCGCTTCCATAGCTTTGTTGGTTTTGGGAATTTTTTCAAATGCCTAAAATAATAAGTACTCCAAATGATAAACCAAGGTTTGGCTACTTAATATTTGGGATTCCAATAATCATTGGTATTTTAGTGAATCCAGGTGGATTAAATCAACAAATAGCAGATACAAAAGAAATCAATATAGTACAAAATTCTACTCAAGCAAACACAAAATCACTAAGAAAAAACTCTAGTGTGACTAAAAATGCGGAAATTGTTATGACTGAAAAAAATTTTTTTGCTTTTCTTAATGGAATTAACGATGATCCAAATATATTTACATTAATAGCACTGATTAAGTTTAAAAACATTATATGTCCATTAAAGTTCCAGTAGAAATCCCGCTTAAAATATCATTTTCTTTATATTGTTCTAATATATGCATCAGGCTCTTCATATTATCGTTAACAAATTTATTTTTGTAATATACCAAACTAAAAGATCTGTCTAAAGCTTGTTCATTACTTTTTATCACATACAACAGACCTTTTTTTACTTCTTCTTCAACTAATCTTGCAGATATAGCTGCAAGACAATTATTCATAATTACTATTTTCTTCATCATATCTGGACAAGTTACTTCCCACTTAATATTTATATTTGCTCCACACCTGGAAATATAGTTCTCAAAAAGTTCCCTTGTACCGCTTCCTTCTTCACGCATTACAAAATATTCTTTTTCCAAATCCTTAACAGAAATACTACTACATCCTGAAAATCTATGGTTCTTACTGCATACTATTACAAGATAATCATTTATCATTGGAAGCGCAACTAAATCCCGGCTTTTAATTTTACCTTCCACAATACCAATATCTAATTCAGATTTGAGTAATTTTTCTTCTATAAACTTAGTATTATTAATATAAACGAAGGTCTCAACCTGAGGTTTTATTTTGTGGTATTGATTTATAAGTTGAGGCATAATACAGGAACCCACAGTTATAGTACCTCCAATCCTAAGCTTTTCTGAAAATCCCTTCAGCATATTATCTTCTAGTTCATCAAACTGATTTACTAGCATTCTAGCATAAGCAAATAAGTTCTTCCCTGCTTCTGTAATATATAGTTTTTTACCAATCCGTTCAAATAACAATACACCATAATGATCCTCTAATTCCCTAACTGCCTGGCTAACAGTTGGTTCCGAGATATAACATCGAGCTGCAGCCGTACTCATTTTACCTGTCTCTACTACAGCAATAAAAATTTTTAAATGTCGAATTGTCATATTAGTTATAATCCTCTCTCAAATTTTTAATAGGTTTTACCTATTATTATTATTAAATAATATCATTTTCCTTATTTAATAACAAGTGATATTATGAAAATAAGCAGTACTGCTAAACATATAAGATTATACAAATATTAATGAAAGAGGATGTTACATTATGAAAATCTTAATAATTGGCGGAGTGGCTGCTGGCACAAAAGTAGCTGCAAAATTAAAACGTGAAAATAGAAAAGATGAAGTTACAATTCTAACAATGAGCAAAGATATTTCTTATGCAGGATGCGGTCTTCCTTACTATATTGGAGATGTTATTAAAAGACGAGATCAATTAATTGTAAATACTCCTGAAAGCTTTTCTATGCTTACTGGAGTTAATGTTTTAACGGAAACAGAAGTAACTGCAGTTAACAGTGATAAAAAAACAGTAGACGCTGTAAATTTAAATACAAAAGAGACTTCTACCTATTCGTATGACAAGCTTATCATATCCACTGGTGCAAAACCTATAAAACCTCCTTTTGAAGGAATAGATTTAGATGGTGTATTTGTATTGCGTACACCAGATGATGCTACTGCAATAAAGGATTTACTAAAATCCGGTAATGTAAAACGTGCAGTTATAGTTGGAGGCGGATTTATTGGTTTAGAAACTGCTGAAAATCTTGCTAAACAAAATATAAAAGTATCAGTTATAGATATGGCAGATCATATTTTACCAGGTTTTGATCCTGAAATTGCAGATTATGTAGAAAATCATCTAGCAGACAGAGGTATCATTGCTTTTCCTGGTACAAAATTAGAGGCTATTATTGGAGATACAAAAGTTGAAAAGATCCAAACAGATAAAAGGAAAATGAAAACGGATGCAGTTATTCTCTCTATTGGTATCAAGCCAAATACTGATTTTCTAAAAGATTCTGGTATTAAACTAATGCCAAATAAGACAATTCAAGTAGATGAATATCTACAAACAAATTTAAAAGATATATTTGCTATTGGAGATTGTGTATGCGTAACAAATAGAATAACAAAATCATCAGCATGGTCACCAATGGGTTCTTCTGCAAACATGGAAGGCCGTACACTAGCACAATACATAAACAATAGAAAAGTAACTTATCCAGGTGTTCTTGGTACCGGAATAACAAAACTTCCCGAACTCAATGTTGGAAAAACAGGATTATCAGAAGAAGCTGCATCAAATCAAGGATATGATCCAATCAGCGTTATAAGCGTTGTAGATGACAAAGCTCATTATTATCCTGATTCTTCTTTCTTCATTATAAAGATGGTTGCAGACAAAACTACAAAAAAATTTCTAGGTATACAGGTACTTGGGAAAGGTGCTGTTGATAAAATAGTTGATATTGCTGCAACAGCACTTACTTTAAATGCTACCTTAAAAGATTTAGAAAACATGGATTTAGCCTATGCACCACCTTTTTCAACAGCAATTCATCCTTTTACAACTACTGTGAATATCTTGTTGAATAAGATAGATGGTGACTTCTCAACAGTTACCCCTGCTGATTATCAGAGAGGAGAATGTTCTGATTACAAAATAATAGATGCCTCCATCACTCCTACGATACAATCAGCAGAATACATTGATCTTACAAAGGTAAATGGAGAAGTGGAAAACCTTAATAAAGATGACAAATTACTGCTTGTATGTGCAAAAGGAAAACGTGCTTACATGTTACAAAACCGACTAAAATTTTATGGATATAAAAATACATTGGTCCTTGAAGGAGGATTAACATTTAACCATATTAAATAAATAAAATATTATTTAAGGAGGAACCAAGTTTATGGCTACATTAACAGTTAGTGCTGAAAATGAAAAAAAAGTAAAAGCCCTTGGTTTTTTAAGTAACAAGGGTACAGATAATTTCTCTGCAAGAGTAATTACTGTAAATGGTAAGATCAACACCGACAAAATGAATTGCATTGCAGAAGCAGCTAAATTATATGGTAATGGTACAGTTGTTATGACTACACGTCTTACAATGGAATGTCAGGGTATTCCATATGATAAAATTGATGATTTCAGAAATTATATTGCAAAAGAGGGTTTGGTTACTGGCGGTACAGGCTCTAAAGTACGTCCTATAGTAAGTTGTAAAGGAACAACCTGTCAATATGGTCTCATTGATACTTACGCTTTATCAGAAGAGATTCATAAAAAGTTTTATGAAGGATATGTGGATGTAAAACTACCTCATAAATTTAAAATTGCAGTAGGCGGATGTCCAAATAACTGTGTAAAACCTAATTTAAATGATTTAGGAATTATAGGTCAAAGAATACCTAATTTTGATGAAGAAAGCTGTAATGGATGTAAAAAGTGTTCTGTAGAAGAAGCTTGCCCCATGAAAGCTGCCAAAGTAGTGGATGGCATCTTGAACATAGATACCAACATATGTAACAATTGTGGACGCTGTATTGGGAAGTGTCATTTTGATGCAATTGAAGATGGTACCATAGGCTACAAAATCTATATAGGTGGCCGTTGGGGTAAACTTACAGTAACAGGCAAAGCACTAAATAAGATTTTCACAGATAAAGAAGAAGCATTAAGCATTATTGAAAAAGCTCTTCTCTTATTTAGAGAAAAAGGAAAAACTGGAGAACGTTTTGCTAAGACAATTGAAAGGCTTGGATTTGAAAATGTAGAAGCCGAATTATTATCAGATGATATATTGCAGAGAAAAGAAGAAATATTAAAAGCAAAACTTCATTTAACTGGTGGAGCAACTTGTTAATGAATAATAACCTCAACTTTCTAACATACAAAATTTTACTTAATATAATTATCAAAGTTATTATTTAACTGGTATAATCAGCACCACCCGTAAAATAGGGTGGTTTGCTCTATCCCTATAATGGCATGTTATTGGCAGTGCTACTCACACACTGAACGATCTGCCAACCGCATGTCTTTACTTACTGCACCTAAAAGGTGCTTTTTTATATATTTTTGTATCATTTTTTATTTCTTCTGTATTTTGGTGCAAAAACTATATGATATTTACAATTCCACTTGCTGTGTGATAAGCTACTATTATCCATTTCAGACACACCTCCAATATATTTTAGTTGTGGTTGTCAAACCCACTTCTATTTTATATTGGAGGTTTTATTTATCATTATTATAACACAATGTATATTCCCTTATTTAATCACAAGTGATATTATAAAAACAAGTAATACTGCTAAACAAATAAAACACAAAGGTAAAGACATTTCTTATTATAGCAATCTTATTAAAAATGAATGATAACTTTAAAGGAGATGTATAATCACTATGGTTAGTGCAAAAAGACAAAAAGAAATGAAAGCATTAGGATTTTTATTACAAAATGACAAAGAACATTATTCAGTTAGGTTTTTAAGTAAAGCCGGCAATTTTACAGTGGAAGAATTAAACAACATTAATAAAATTGCAGAAAAATATGGACGAGGATATTCGGGACTTACAACAAGACTTCAAATTGAAGTTCCATGGATCAAGGATGAAGATGCAGAAAAAGTAATCCAAGAAGCTAAAGCTTTAGGACTACGCCACGGCGGTACAGGTCAAAAAGTAAGACCTTTAGTTTCCTGTAAGGGAACTGTATGCCTCCATGGCAATATTGACACCCAAGCAATCTGCAGAGAATTAGACCGCAAATACTTTGGAACTGATACTCCACATAAATGTAAAATAGGAATAGTTGGATGTGCTAATAACTGTGGAAAAGCTAATATAAATGATATCGGAGTTATGGGAAGATGTGTACCTAAATTTAATTCGGATAATTGTGTTGGCTGTGGACTTTGCGTAACAAATTGCCGACAAAAAGCATTACAGTTAGTAGATAAAAAAGTAGTTCATGATAAAAACTTATGTGTAGAATGTGGTGAATGTGTACGAGTATGCAACAGTAATGCTGCTACTGCTAAAGAAAAAGGTGCAGAAATATTTGTTGGTGGAAGATTTGGAAGAGGAATGAGAATTGGAGACTCACTTGGAAAAATATTTAAAGAAGAAGAAATAGTATCAGTTGTCGATACCATTATGGAATATTATAAACAAACCGGCAATAAAGCTGAAAGAATTTCAGCAGTTATGGATAGAATTGGGAAAAAGAAATTTATAGCTGATGTATTAAACAAAATTGATTAATTATTCTACACAATAACCAGTGAAATTATGAAGCATGTCAAGAATATCTTTAAAAAAGGATATTTTTAACATGCTATTTTTACATCTTTCAGCTATTTAAGAAATCCTTTTAATATAGTATCTTCAGCTTCTTTTTCTGAAAGTCCCAGTGACATAAGTTTTATAAGCTGATCACTGGCAATTTTTCCTATAGCAGCTTCATGTATAAGTTGTGAATCTGAATGAAATGCTGATATTTTAGGTATAGATTGTACCGTTGCTTTATCCATTATTATGGAATCGCATTGAATATGACCCCTGCATCTCTCATATCCAGACATATTTAAATGGAATAGTTGTTTTGACTGGTCTCGTGCCACAGAACGAGAAATTATTCGTGCAGAAGAATCTCTTCCTACCATTTCCACATTTATCTTCGACTCTGCGTCTTGATTTTTATATGTAAGAAGTCTCTCTGATACTACAGCTCTAGCATTTTTATGAAGTTTTATTTCTGTATCCCTTTTAGTACTGCTTACCCCTTTTATTTGGACTAGCTCTAATTCAGCATATCCTCCTTCTTCAACCTCTATTATTGTTTTAGGATTCAATACTCTTTCACCATTCCCACTGCCTTCTCCAAAATGTCTCTCCACATATTTTATGCGAGCACCTTTCCTGACAAAAAATTCATGTACTCCATCATGCTGGGATTTTTTCTCACCTGGATTATGTATACCACAACCTGCCACTATAAGTACATCTGACCCTTCACCAATTTCAAAAGTGTTATACACAACATCATTTAACCCTTCTTGTGTTAAAATTACAGGTATATGTACACTCTCACCTTTAGTACCAGGTTTTACTATTATGTCTATACCAGGCTTATCTTTTTTTGTAACTATATCTATATTGGCTGTAGTATTTCTTCCAACCTTTTCTCCATTTCTTCTTATATTATAAGCACCAATTGGCAATTCATGAAGTCCTGACATTTGACTTAACATACTTTTATCCAATTCATCCAACATCTAAAAAGTACCTCCTTTTTGACAAACTTCGCCGCATTTACAGTTATCATTCTTTTTTATTTTATCAAGTATATTTTCTTTTGAAGTTATTTCTTTAATTTGACCATCTGCAAGTATGATAACTTTATCTGCTAAATTTAAAATTCTCTCTTGGTGAGATATTATAATTATAGTCGTTTCTTTATTTTTATTCATATTTTCAAAAGTTTCAACTAATTTGTTAAAACTCCATAAATCTATTCCTGCTTCAGGCTCATCAAACAATGCAATTTTGAGGTTTCTGGCAAGTATAGTTGCTATTTCTATTCTCTTAAGTTCACCACCAGAAAGACTTGAATCAACATCCCTATTTATATAATCTTGAGCACAAAGTCCTACATCCTGAAGTAATTTACATGTATTTACCTTATTATCTCCTGAAGCTAGGTTTAGCAGTTCATTTACTTTTATACCTTTAAATCTTGCTGGCTGTTGAAATGCAAAGCCTATACCTTTTTTAGCTCTCTCGGTAATATCTAAACCTGCGACATTTTCTCCATCTAATAATATATCTCCAGAAGAAGCTTTATATATTCCCATTATTGTTTTAGCTAAAGATGATTTACCACCGCCATTTGGACCAGTAATTACATATATTTTATTCTTTTTAAACTTTAAGTTTATATCTTTTAAAATATTGATTTTTCCATTATCATTTTCTATTTCAAGACATAAATTCTTTAATTCTAACATCTATCTAATCCTCCTTATTATATTAAAATCATTTTATCCGATGGCTACCATCCGTAACACTCCCATACTTTTTAGGTGGGAGATAACGGCTGATACGCCTCTGGATAAGTTCTTCTAAGACTCAGATGGATAGGTATTCCTCATAATCAAACTCCACCTGAGTTCAAGAATAACTTTATATTTCTTCCTGACAAATATATTGTATCACCCTTGACAATCATTATATCATCTATTTTATGAAATTTTTAGATAGTAATTTTAATATTTGCATAATGCTATTTCTAAAATAACAAATATTTATCCGATGGCTGCAAAAAAACACTCCTTATCACAAATAATTGTAAATTCATTATCTAAAATTATTGTTAAAAAAGAGTGCTTTTATTAACTTAATATAAATATACTTAGTGGTAATTGCTACTACAGCTATCTGTCCCATTACAGTTTCTAATTAATTTTAATAATCTTTTATCCATTAGATCAAGAGCTTTCTCAACTGAATAACCTGCTCCAAAAAACCTTGTTACTCCTGCATCTGCTAGAATATCAAATGCTGTCAATTGTATATCACCTGTAATCAATGCCTCACAATCACACTTTAATATCTCATCAGCAAGGTTTTTTTGAGATAAACCTTTACATGGTTCTTCATTTTTTATAACCTTAATACTTAAATCGCTCATATTAACAATCAACAAATATAAACATTTTTCAAACTTATCAGATACTACACTATTTAAATTTTCACCCTCCGCTGCCACTGCAATATTCATCCTTTTACCTCACTTTATATATATTTAATCTAAAAATGAATATAAAATTTCACTAATTATTGTTCTTCATTACTTTGAACAAGCACAAAATCTTTCAAGTTTCATCAAAGCTGCCGTACCTGCAAGGGTAGTTCCAAAAAATATAGTTGGTTTATCTAGTAAAACACTTGTTATTGTTTTGTTAGCTACAGTACTGCCTGTAGCAACCACAATATCACACCAATTCAATAAATCTTCAATTGGTTTACTTCCATCCTCAACCATTATACCATATTTAACTTTTCCTATATTATTGGCATCCAAATCTACAATCCTAACTTTATAATTTTTACTTAAATTTTCTAACATAGCTGGCTGAAACCCTATCAGCGCAATTTTAGGATTCCCATATTTATTTTTTATATATTCCACTAACTCTAAAGCACACTTTTCTGGTTCCCCATCTTTACAATGCACTGTCTTATCTGTTATTCCTAAATATCTACATACAGCATTTAAAGTAGCAATATATACAGCTGTATCAAAATTTGTCTGTAAAGGCATTTCAATTATTTGTTTTAAATTCCCATGAAAATTATTGGGCATATCTGTAAAAGCCTGACCTTTGGCACCTTTAAAATCTGCTTGAAGTAATTTTTCTTTTCCTTTTATAATAGGAAAATCTTTTCTCTCAGTATTTCCTATAGCCTCTTCTGCAGTTAATGCTTTTCCTGTTATTTTTATTTCATCATTTAAAAGTCCATTGTCTTCTACAAGTTTTCTAAAATTATGAAATAGATCAGTATAAAATTCATTTTTATTCATTTTTTATTCCCCCAAAATATTAATCTAATTCTCAAACTCAGTAAGCTACTATACTATACATTATAAAAATAAACCTTATTTAAAATTTTACTATATAGCATTAACTTTTATCAATTATTTATACAACTTATTTTTATAGTATCCATCTGAAAGATATAAAGCCCCTAAAGGATTGTGTGCAAGTACTCTATCTTTAACTGCAAAAACGGTTATGGGTGCATTAGAATGTTTTATAAACAATGAATCATGTCCTACACATAATCCTAAAATTATATTCAAATCCGTTTTAGCATTATTTAATAAAATAGCTTGTCCTATAGGATTGCACATTGGTTCATAAGTGCCTGGCCTTACCTTTTGACTGTCTTTTATATTTAAAAATTCTTTAGGTATACTTCCATTTTTACAAATCACCGAATCAACTTCAAATCCATTATGTTTTAATATTTCACATAAAATTTTTGCTTCCTTACTTAACCCTACACAAAAAGCCACTCCTAATTTTTTAAAATTACATTTATTTGCAAAGTCCATTATCTCTTCAAGTCTTGTTTTTTTGCAATATCCTTCCGCTTCAACTAATGCCGAATTATGTGCCAATTTATAATTTTCATCTTCAGAATATAGTTTTTTTATTTTATCCTGTTCCTCTTTCTCATTGCATGGACAATTAAGAGGCAATTTGTCAAGTTCTCCCTTTTTACAATAATGTTCACTGCACATAGCACAAGTATACATATTCCCACCTCAAACCTTTTTCATTAATTTTTAAAAATTATTTTTGTACCCTATATATAATTATAGCATATGCTAATTATATATCAATTCCAACTTAAAAATATTGCGAAGCAATTAATTCACAATGCACGATGCACAGTTCACAATTAAGGATGATTTTCTTCCGTTAAAACTTCAGAAAGTCTAAAATATAGCACCATTGAAGCAAAGCTTCAATAAGCTTTAAATTTAAAATTTTTCGCAGCACAACGGAGAAAAATCTACCGAAATTGTGCATTGTGAACTGTGAATTGTGAATTCATTTAGGTCGAAATATTTCTATATTAAGTCAAAATTTTATATGTGAGAAAGTTTATTTTTAACTTACAACAGCCCCTATTATTTTAGAGTTATCTTTTTAAATCCACCAAAGCTATTTGCCATTTGTGAATAAACTTCTTTTCCAAGAATAAACTTATAAATTTCATCAGCTTTCTTTACTGGATCAACATCCTTAAATTTTTCAGGGTACAGAACTTTTCCTAAATAGTAGGCATCTGCCATGGCAGTTTCAATATTTGTATCATAAAAATTATAAGGCATCTGTGAGTACACTTCACCATTTTTTACTGCAGAAAGATTATTATAATAATCAGGATTCTTTTTATAATCTTCCTGTACTACCTGCAGTCCTCCCTCATCTATAAAAATCTTATCTGGATTCCATTTAAGAAGTTTTTCTTTATCTATCATGATTGTACCTGTTTTTCCTGTTTCATCCACTACATTTTTTCCGTTTACAGCTTTAAGCAGTGAGTAATTTCCTTGAGTACTTTCAATACCATGAGAACCTTTCATACTTACAGCTCCAATATATGTACTTGGTCTCTTATTTTCAGGAACATCTTTAGTTCTTTTATATAAGTCATTTTTACAATTTTTCATATAGTTAACTACTTTCTCTGCTCTATTTTCATTGTTAGTAACTTTACCAATAATTTGTAAAGAGTTATACACATCAGGGTCAAAAGTAGATTGTTTCCCATAACTTATAACTACAACAGGTATATTGGTTTTAGATTGTAACTCATCAGCAGACGATTTGTCTGAGCAATAAGTGGAAAAAATTACATCTGGTTTAACAGAGAGTATTTTTTCAGCATCTGGTGAATTATTAGGTCCACCTTGACCTATAGCTGTAAGCTTCTTAATTTCAGGATTTACCATCATATATGGTTTTCCTACAGCTTTACCTTTTTCCATCTGTTCCACACCTACTAACTTTTTTGAACCATTTATATAACAGTAAAGTCTCAATGCCCCTGGTCCAATGGCTACAACTTTATTTGCCTTTGCATTTAATGTAACCTTTCTTCCAACTAAATCTGTTACAGTTATCTTTTCAGATTTTGAACCTGAAGTTTCAGCTGATTTAGAAGAACATCCTGCAAATAAAAGCGTTATTACACATACAGTTACAAGCAATAAACTTAAAATTTTCCTATGCATAATTTATCACCTTCCCTAAGGCATTTTCAAAAAATAACTAGTCTATATGCTAGTCTATTTTTGAAAATGCCTAATTTAATATATTATTTAAATAAATTAGCAACTTTTGTACCAATTCTTCAATTAATATATATTAATAGAATACATGGAAGTATTGGAGCCGACAGCCATTGGACAAGATAAGCTTTTACATAAAAATGCATATAAAAAATGATATTGTCCCTATTAAAACAATATCATTCCGAGAAAATACATATTTCATTTTGAGAACGTTTTATCATTATAAAACTAGATAACTTCTACAGGATCACCAACATTTATTCTTCCACCTTTAACTACTATGCCAAATCTGCCTTCTCTACTAACTATATAAGGCCTGCCACATTCTTTGTATTTATCTTTTCCTACATAAAGTATTTTAATTACAACTTCTCCGATTCGAATTAAACTATCAACACCAAGATTGTTAAGGGGAATACCTGATATAGTAATATTTTCAGTAAATCCACCTTTATTAACTTCCGCAACTTTATCAGAAGGAACCTTTTTCAACGCCTCTATAGGTAATATACTTATCTGCCTATCCCAATTTCCTGCATGTGCATCCCCCTCAATACCATATTTTTCAATGACATTAACTGAGGGAACTTGAATTTTTTCAGTTCCTCTTTTTTCACTAATATTTAAAGAAACTACTTTTCCCATTAAACCCTACCTCCATATTTAAACTTTTATTTAATATGTTTTACATATCCAACTGAACCTAAGAATCACCTGATACTTCTTATCTAAATTATCTTGAACAATATATGTTTTGTTTACCTATATATAACAATATCAAAAAAATTCTAACAAATCAATTAATTTCAGCTAAAAACTAAGCCTATATTGTGATTATAGGAACATCTACAATATAAGCCTATTTTGTGTTTATCAACCTATTCAATTATTTCAATGTTATTTTTTTAAATCCTCCATAATCTTTTGCCATTTGAGAATAAAGTTCTTTTCCAAGAAGGAACTTATAAATTTCATCAGCTTTTTTCTCTGGATTAATGTCTTTAAATTTTTCAGGATAGAGAACTTTACCAAGATAATATGTATCTGCTAATGCAGTATCTATATTGTTATAATAGGCAACATAGGGTAATTGGCCATATAATTCTCCATTTTTTACTGCAGAAAGGGAATTATAGAATTTGGAGTTTTTTTCATAATCTTGCTGTACTAAAGCATATCCACCCTCGTCAATAATTATTTTTTGAGGGTTCCATGTTAAAAGTTTTTCTTTGTCAATCATAACTGATCCACTTTTCCCAGTTTCATCTGCAACATTCTTAGCATTTAATATTTCAAGTTGAGGATAATGAGCTGATGTACTTTCAATACCGTGAGTTCCTTTCATGGAAAGTGCGCCAACATACACACTCTGCTTTTCCTCATTTGGTATGTCTTTAGTTCGCTTACTTAAATCATTCTTACAATTTTCCATATAATCTACTATATCATTAGCTCTTTTTTCTTTTCCTATAACCTTTCCTATAAGTTTCAATGCAGTATACATCTTTTGATCAAATACCACATTATTTCCACATGTAAGATTTACTACAGGAATTCCTGTCTTATTTTGCAGTTCTTCAGCCCCTGATTTATCAACAATATCTCCTGCAATAATTACATCAGGTTTTACATTAAGGATTAATTCAGGATTAGGATCTGCTGGAAATCCAGGTCCTATTACAGGTAATTTCTTAAGTCCAGGATTTGCAAGCATATAAGGCCGTCCGTCAGAACTTGTCTGCTGTGCCTTTTCTACACCAACAAGTTCATTTATACCATTAACATAACAATATAATCTCATTGCTGATCCAATAGCCACTACGCGCTTAATATTTGCAGGAATCGTAACTTTTCTTCCATCCATATCAGTTAAATTTATTTTTTCTGGTTTCTCAGATGATTTAGATATTCCCTTATTGCCGCAGCCGCTAAATACACATGTAATTAAAAATAACATGGCAACTATCATACATGAAAATTTTTTATACATAATAACCTCTCCCTTTTATAATGGTACAACTACAGGAGTATTTCTATACTTTTCAATAGCTACCGAAACAGAATAAACGCTTTCAATGTTTTTAGGTGTCATTACTTCCCTTCCACCTGCAGCAAAAATACTCCCATCTTTTAATAGAACAAATTTATCTGCAAATCTTATAGCAAGATTTAAATCATGAACTATCATTATGGCGGCAATTTGCTGAGTGTTAACTATTTCCCTAATAATTCTTATGACTTCAAGTTGATTTTTTAAATCCAAATTACTTGTGGGTTCATCTAAAAGAAGCACCTCTGGTTTCTGAGCAAGTGCCCTTGCAATTACAACCTTTTGCAATTCACCACCACTTAACTCATCCAAATATCTTAAAGAATAATCTTCAAGTCCCAGCGTTTTAACAGCCTTATTCACTATTTCAATATCCTCTTTTGAAATATTCCATTTTATATACGGTTTTCTCCCTAAAAGCACTGAATCAAAAACAGTAGTCCTAACACTTGCCTGCTGCTGGGAAACATAACCTATCCTTTGAGCAAGCTTCATAGGGCTAAGCTTAAAAATTTCATCACCTTCAATTAATACAGTACCAGACTGTGCCTTTAATATATGATTTATACATTTAAGTAGGGTGGATTTTCCTGCTCCATTTGTCCCCAAAATCGCAACACATTCCCCTTTTTTTACTGAAAAATTAATATCTTTAAGAACAGATCTACTCGGGTACTTAAATGTAAGCCCCTTTACAGATAAAATCATTTTTTCTTATACCCCCTCATAAGCAAATATAAAAACATAGGTGCGCCCATAAAAGACGTAATAGCACCAACAGGTAGTATTATAGGTGAAATTATGGTTCTTGCAAGGGTATCAGAAACAAGAAGTAAAAGTGATCCCATAAGTGCAGATGCCGGAATCAAGAAACGGTGATCCCCTCCAATAATTCTTCTCATTATCTGAGGTCCTATAAGTCCTATAAATCCTATAATACCTAGGAAAGAAACTGCTGCTGCAGTGATTAAAGAAGAAACAAACATTCCGCCAAACCGTACTCTTTCTACACTCACTCCAAGACTCTTCGCAGCTTCTTCTCCACTGTCCATAGCATTATAATCCCACTGCCTTATAACAAAATAAATTACTGATGCTATGATAAGAATTGCCATTATAATTACCTCTTTCCAAGAAGCACGTCCAAGGTCACCAAATGTCCAAAATACAACAGCTGCTACCTGAACATCCTGGGCAAAATACTGAACGAGTGTAATGCCAGCAGAAAAAAGTGACCCTATAGCTACTCCGGCAAGAAGTACTGCTTCTGAGGAAAGAGCTCTAAGTTTTGCAATCATTAAAATGACAACAGTAGCCAGCATAGAAAAGGAAAATGCACAAATAGTAACTATATATGGATTATTTATAAGCACTGCATCACTACCGGTACTTTTAACGCTTCCTGCTCCAAATACTATAATAGCAATATTTGCACCAAAAGCTGCAGCACTGGATATTCCTAAAGTTGACGGTGATGCAAGAGGGTTTCTCAAATTACTTTGCATTACACATCCTGCAACAGATAGACCTGCACCTGCTATAATAGCAGCTAAAACTCTTGGGAGACGTATATTCCAGATTACAACATTGGATAACCCATCCCCATTTTGAAAAATAGTCATTAAAATTTGGTACAGTTTAATATTTGATGAACCAGCACAAATAGAAAATAAAGAAAATATTATAATTAGCAACAGTACAAATAAAATTACAATCTTTTTTCTTCCTGTATACTCTTCGTAATTTTCATGTATCTCTTCTTTCAATTTAACCAATTCCTTTGCTTATTTTATATGCTTCTACTTTTTCCAGCAAAACCATGCCACTTTAGAAGTTACCTTTTCTTCTACAATTCCATTTATTGACTTGCTTTCTATGTAATCTCTAATTAAAACTTTTTCTTCTTCTGTTAAAGACTTTTTTCTTCCAAAATGAAGCAAGCATTTTTTGTAACATTGATCTACAGGCTGACTTTTACTCCAATCTGAATCTACATAACTTATCTTTGGATAATAGCCCATATTCCATAGTATATTAAGGGCACTATACATTTTATTTCCATAGGGTTTATTATTATGGAATCCTAAAATTATTTCAGAAATATCATTTTTTAAACTGTCTTTTCTATCCACAAATCCACTTAAAAAATACAAATTTGTCCCACAATCAATCATTTTTATAAGATCTTCACAGCTATCCACAGCTGGTGTCATAGATGCAAAAACCAAATCAAATTTTTCTTTCCATTTAAATTCTTCTAAACTTAAGTCTGGCCATGCTTTTTTTACAAATTTTACATTATTTCTGCACTTTGCCCTTAAATTTTTTTTGGCACACTTAAGCATATTTTCAGAAATATCTACAGCAGTAACGCATTCAGATATTTCCGAAAACTTTCTAGAATAAAATCCTGTACCACATCCTATATCCAATACGTTCTTAAATTTATTATTTTTACTTGCTTCAATAAATTCTAGTATAGAGATAAAATCTCTACTCTCCTTTTCTTCTATATCTTTGCTATTAAATTCTTCAGCCCTTTCATCCCAAAATTTTTCTTCCATATCATATGATTTTTTTGAAATATTCCATAAATTAGAAAAAAAGCTTATGTCCATTCTTTTTACCACCCTCGCGTATATTCTTCAAAACAATCCAAACAAAGTTTCTTTCCTTCACTCATTCTAATTTTATGTTCCGGAACACCTTCTCCACATTTATCACAAATAACTGTATTAAACAATCTTGCAGTTTTGGGAACCTCAAATTTAGGTTTTTTTATTTCAAATACTTCATCTACCGGTGATTCTAAAATATACCTTTCTCTTTCCTCTCTACTCATTTCGCCCTTAAATTGTTTTAAAACTACCCTTATACTATTTCCATTTTCTCTGTTAAAAAATGAAAAAGCCATTTTACCAGTACCTCTATATATTAGATTACCTTTTCCTAAAGTACATCCTGTTATAACTTGTACCGCATCAACACCACAAGCGTCATTTTCAGTAACGCATACTACTTCTTCATCAGATGAAAATTTCAAATTCATTTTCTCTACTGCCGCCTCACATGCCTTAAATCCTATGGCAAGTCCCGGACACTCATGTCCATGAAATTGTATACATTTATTCCATAATTCTTTATTCATCAATAATCTCCCCTTTCAATTATTTAAATTATACAAGCAATTTTCAAGCCAAAATGTGATATACAAATTGGAAATATATATATTATAACAAGCAGAATTCTTGGCATAAGACAAAAATACTGTTTAAAACTAAATTTTTTTAAATTTTCTTCTAACAGATTATAATTGAGGTTAGATAAAATAGAAATACAATTTTATTATAATGATACAGAATTAGTCTCATAATGATATGATAGCACCATTATGAGACTAATATAAAACAGAAATATAATCAATCCTAATAAATATCTATATTATAGGCTCTATTTTGCATCCTATATCAATAGGTTTTGCATAATAAACACAAGTTGTTACAATAGCATCAATTCCTGTTTCAACATAATCCTCAATATTGCTTTCATTAATCCCACCAGCAGCTAATATAACCATAGATGGACTAATATCTCTTAGAATACTTACATTTTCCTTTAATTTATCACAGGGAACCTTATCAAATTGAATTCCATCAATTCCACTTTTACAAAGTTCAACTGCATCTTCTATTGAATCAACTTCAGCTATTACTTTTTTTTCACAAACCTTACCCTTAATTTTCTTAATCATCTTGGCTAATTCATGGATACCACCTAAAAAATTTAAATGCTGTTTAAAAATTAGTATAGTCTCCGATAATCCTAATCTATGAGGAAAGCCTCCTCCCGAAACAACTGCTTTTATAGCTAATTCTTTAGTACCAGGTATATTTTTTCTTGTAGTTATAACAGAAACATCTGAATTTATATTAGCTGCCTTATCAACTAATTTCCTTGTTTTAGTAGCAATGCCAGAACTATAGTCAATAATATTTTGACAAATTTTCCATGCCATATGTAAGTCACTGGCACTGCCCTTTCCTTCAAGAAAGACCTCATTTTTCTTTACTAAACTGCCAGAAGCTTTTATTTTTGTCAGTTCTATATTTAATTTGCTAAATATTTTTGCCGCTTCTTCTGTTCCACATAGTACTCCGTCTTCCCTTGAAAAAAATTGTATCTTACCTTCTTTATTACCAATTTCTAAAACTAAAGTAGTTAAGTCAATATAGGGAACATCTTCTTTAATAAATTTGTCAATGAGTTCATCTGAAATATACATTTGTAACGTCTCCCCTCTGTTAAAACATTTTAATCATATACCATTACCTATAAAATCTTCCACATACTTTGATTTAGGATGATTAAATATTTCATCAGCAGTACCTATTTGATACATTTTTCCATTCCCCATAATTGCTATTCTATCTGCCAGGTATACTGCTTCATTAAAATCATGAGTTATTTGAATAGTTGTAGTATTTAATTCTCTATGCATTTTTTTTAAGTTATGTTGAAACTTTTTCTTAGTACCTGGATCCAAAGCACTACTTATTTCATCAAGGAGTAGTATCTTTGGTGAAGTTACAACAGCCCTTGCAAAAGCAACTCTCTGCTGTTCTCCACCGCTTAATGTAAGTGGCCTTCTGTCCAGTAAATGTTCTATATTTAGCATTGAACTTATTTTCTGCAAAATTTCATCCATAATACTTTTATTCATTTTCTTCGTCTTTAATCCAAATAATATATTTTCTCTAACGGATAAATGGGGAAATAGCAAATAATCCTGATATACAAATCCAATATTTCTACTTTCCGGCGGAATATTATTTATGTTAACATCATTTATATATATATTTCCCCTATCAATATCATACCCACCTGCAATAGCTTCTAAAACAACAGTCTTTCCGCTTCCTGTAGTTCCTAATATTACAAAATACTCTCCATCCAGTACTTCGAAACTTATATCACAAAGTTCGAAATCACCAAGTTTTTTGTAAATATGATCTACTCTAAGCATATTAGCCTCCTTATGAAATTCTAGTAATTAACTTTCTTTGTACTGCATTTTTGCACACATTCAAATGCAAATAGACAAATTATAGATATAATTATAAGTATAGTGGCAGCAGCTAAAGCCTTATCAAGGTTTCCTGCTGACAAATTTAAAAATATAGCTACTGGCAGAGTTTCCGTTTTCATTCTAATAGCACCTGCTAGCATAAGTGCAGTTCCAAATTCCCCAAGTGCATTTATCCACGTAATTATTACAGCTGAAATCAATCCGTTTTTAGCTAAAGGAATTGTTATTTTAAAAAACGCTCCCCAGACGCTGCATCCAAGAGTTCTGCCTACAAATTCAAGTCTGGGATTCACATCTTCAAAAGTACCCTTTAAAATTCTTATCATATACGGAACATTTATAAAGAAGTTTGCTAGTATAATTCCTTTAACCGAAAACACTGGATCTAAACCTAACTTATTTATCATATTTTCAACCTGTTTTGTACTAAATAACATAAGCAAAGCAATTCCTGCTGCAATTGGAGGAATTGAATTTGATATTTGTATTATAGAATTTATAATCATTTTGCCAAAGAAATCATATCTGGCAAGTCCATAAGCTATAGGTACAGCAAATATCAAACAAATTATAGTAGATATTGTAGATGTATATAATGTCAATTTAATTGCAAATTGTATTTCCTTGTCCATAATGATAGATGCTAAGTTAGGAAAACTTTTTTGAAAAACCACAAATATGGTTAAAGTTATAAAAACCATAAATATACTTATAAAAAGAAATATATAAATTTTAAAAAGAATGTCTTTATAATTATTTTTTGACATACTTAAGACCTCTAGTTTCTATTTAATAGGCTTCAAATTATACTTAATAAATATTGATTTTGCCTGACTGGAAGTAACAAAATTTACAAATTTATCACTTAATTCTTTATCTTTAGAACTCTTTAAAACAGATATAGGTACTACTTTAATCAAATTTTGATCTTTAGGAATTTGTACTAAATCTATGCTTTTAGACGCATTTAAAGCATTATCTTCCCACATAATAGATGCATCTGCTTTTTTCATAGAAACAAACGTTACCATTTCATTTACTGTAGTAACTGTAGAAACTATATTATTTTTTACCTGACTCTCTATACCCTGTTTTTGAAATAATTTAGATGCAAGTTTTCCTAATGGAGAAGTTTTAGAATCTCCTAGAATAACCTTAACTCCAGGTTTTGTGAAATCATTTATGCTTTTAATACCTGCAGGATTTCCTTTCGGTACAGCAATTACAGGTATATGGTATACTAAGTCCTTTTTATCCAAAACCAAATTTTTTTTGTTTGCTGTTTCATAATCTTCATTGGATGCTAATACACAAAGATCTCCCTTTTTAGAAACTTCCATCTGGCTTATAAGTTCTGAGGAATTAGCATAGGTATATTGAACTTTCGTCCCATATTTCTTTTCAAATTCTTTGCCTATTTCCTCCATAGGTTTATTTACTCCTGCAGCACAATAAATAAGTAATGTCTTTTTATCTGTGTCATTTGTAGTAGTACTTTGCTTTTTCTGTCCACAGCCTATAAACATGCCGCACACTAGTAATAAACTCAAAACCAACATTAACATTTTGTTTTTTTTCAAAGACTTCATCCCCCATACTATTTTATTTGTTTTAAGTAAGCATTAAAGTAATTTCATGATAAAATCAATCAAAACTAATCAATACTAAATTTAATTAATTACTATTATTACTTTTTGTCTACTTATGTTGATTGTATCAAAAACATAACACTAAATCAATTATGTTAAATATCTGTGTTAATAGAAAATAGTCCATACTTTAACTTAAAATATGGACTATTTTATGTACAATTTAAATAAAATTTAACTTATATACGAAAAATTTTTTAAAACTTCATTTGTGTGTGTAATCTTTATAATCCGGTTTAAACCACTTTATAGATACACTTGCTTTACCTGTTTCATCCTTAGGGTTTACTTCTAAATTATCATTACCTATTTTGGATTTATTTATTAATAACACTATATTTTTAGGATTATCACAATAAAAAGTAATTCCTCTTATATTATCAATTGTAGGAATGTATCTTCCAAATATGGGGTCATTTATGGAAGTTATGTTAACATAAGTTTTGCCGTTTTGAGTTAATTTCTGATAAGTTAAGTACTTATGTATATCAGCATAGTTTAAAACTCTGGAAGTCTTCGCAACAAGTATTTTATTGTTGTCCTGGTATTCTTTTAATAGCTTCAGTGAACTTATATTATCTTGTGTAAATAAATCTTCTGTGTTAATACCCAGATGTTGTGCTACTATACTATATTGTTTATTATTTACTATGCTGTCAAGATTGGCTTTCGTAAGCTGTCTGTGAATATATTTGGGAGTCCAGATCCAATCTATTTTATTATTTACTAAATCATTTGTATACCTATGAAATCCCCACACTTTTTTTCCGTCTCTCAATGAAATTTCATAGAGTGGATAATCATGTCCAAAATTGTGATCTGACCATGAATCCCAAACATATTTAATACCACTTTTTAAAGTTATATCTGTATGGTAGTAAGGTGATTTAGGGTTGTCCCCTTGTTGATAACTCATAAATTTTCCAGTACCATATGCACCAAAATTTTGTTTATTAGCTTTATTACCATGATTTATCCATACCGTTTGTTTTAAATTCTCAGAATTTAAAACGTTCCATGCGTTTTTAGCCAAATTTCTATTAAAGAGAGTACCTTTTTGATTTTCAGTTGAAAAATCTCCAAAAGTATGGATACAGTCTATCCATCCTGACCTAATATAGTGAGTTATTTCATCAGCATTGTGTTTTTCAGTTTGACTTGTCCCATTAAAAAATGTCATTATGTCTTTCACATTATGTCTTCCATGAACATCAACTACAGAGTTGCTATTATCACCCATATACATCCAAAATGAATCTCCAATATCTAATCCTAGTCCTTGTCCATATGACGTCTCAGATTTGGTATTTAAAAATTTATGATACGTTTCAAATTCTTCCAATGTTCCATCATCAATATCAGAACATATTGCAAGCATAGAACTGTAGGGATATGGAAACTTCCTTAAATCTTTATTCTGAGAATCAGTAGTTTGAGGAATTGAATTTAATGCATTTTTAGGTATAGCATCCTCTGTTTTTTTACTTTTATGAGAATCCGCAGAAGATGATACTTCTAAAGAAGCAGTCAATTTTTTTTGAAAGCGAAATTTATAGTTACAAAAAGAAGCAACTGCAATCATTATTATAAAACAAATTAAAGTCATAACCTTAAATTTTCTATTTTTCCTAATTCTTTTTGTTTTTCTTGATCTTGGCATAAGTCACATCCTCATATAAATTATTTATTAATAAAAAAACTATGTTCCTTTTTATTTTCTCATAATTATCAAATTTAGTCTACATTATGTTAAAAAACCTATATAAGTATAAACTTTGCCGATTTGTATGTCAAACATTTAATTTTTTCCTATATTGTGGAATATGATAAAAACAGTCAATTAATTTATAACTCAACTTTCCATCATATAAAATTTTGACTTAATATAAAAAAATTACGACACAATTAATTCACAATGCACGATGCACAGTTCACAATTAAGGATGATTTTCTTCCGTTAAAACTTCAGAGAATCTAAAATATACCACCATTGAAGCAAAGCTTCAATAAGCTTTAAATTTAAAATTTTTCGCAGCACAGCGGAGAAAAATCTACCGAAATTGTGCATCGTGAACTGTGAATTGTGAATTCATTTAGGTCTCAATATTTTTAAACTGCAAAAGTTGATTTTATAAGAATTGTCTCAGCATCTTCCACACCTTAAACAAGCTTCAGTAGAATAAATATTTTTCATATTGGAATACTGATTTTAGAGGTGAAAGATATGTCTAAGAGTAAAAAAAACGAAAACATAAAATCCAAAAATATACAAGAAAATCTAAGTAATGCTGTTAATTCTACACATAGTGATAAACAAAATCAAAATCATAACACAAAAAAAGAAGCATTAGGCCCCAACACTAAGAGATGATGAATTTGAATAGATTGTACCTGAATATAGAGTATCACTTACTGAATGATTCCAAACCATCGAATTATTTGAAGGGACTCTATAATGAGCCATTATTTCAGCAGTATCCCTTTGATATGCTATACAAACTGAATATTACAAAGCAATCTCCAAAATACCATCCAGAAGGTACTGTTTGGAATCATACTCTACTTGTAGTAGATGAGGCAGCAAATGTAAAATCAAAAAGTAAAAATCAAAAAGTATTTATGTGGGCGGCACTACTTCATGATATTGGAAAACCTTCTACAACCAAGGACAGAAAGGGTAAAATAACCTCCTATGACCATGATAAGGTTGGAGCAGCTCTGTCAAAAGAATTTTTGCTATTTTTTACAGAAGATAAAGACTTCATTGAAGGAGTTTGCGAACTTATCAGGTACCATATGCAAATACTCTTTGTAGTAAATAATTTGCCCTTTGCAGATATACAAGGCATGAAAGAGCACACAGATATCCATGAAGTGGCTTTGCTAGGCTTATGTGATAGAATTGGAAGGTCAAATAGTGATAAAAAAAAGGAACAATATACTGTTAATCAGTTTCTTAAAAAATGCTTTCACTAAATCGTGAAAGCATTTATATCTTACAGTAGTAGGTCTCAAAACTTCAGCCTATAGTGTAATATAATTAGAAAATTGTAACACAAGCGAAAGCAATCAATAAAAATTACATATGATTTTTTAATTCAATTGTTTGTATATTTCCATCAAGATTTATGGTAACTTTTATTACTTCGTCTTTATCCTCTATTACTCCATCTGTACTACTTGATGTCATAGTATAAGTTTTTTTCTTTGGAGAGTTTTGCCCTATACTTCCACTTCCAGCACTACTTTTATACGATATTTCCAGATGTTTTACTGAAGATAACTTGGATATATTTTTCTTATAGGTTACTGTTAATGTTCCGTTAGAATTACCTTCATAATGTAACTTGTCATTTTTCTTAGTAAATGTGCCTGTGGAATTTACCTTATATTGGGCAGTCCAAAATTCATTTTCTCCTTTATAAGTGTAGTTGTGTTTAATTACATCTTTATTTGAACAACCTATAAACACAGGCAACAATATAGTAATTAAAATTATAGCTACTTTTTTCATATTATAACCCCCCGACCTCTTTTATAATTAATGAACAATATAAGAATGTTGTGAACTTAGGTAACCTTGTTATACTGTGGAGCGGTAAGAACTTACATTAATAATATCTTTTAGTTTTTCAATATTTATGGTAAATTTACAATTATTAGTATCTTCCTAACTACACCAAATTTAGTTTCTTCAGATACTTTAAAGATTCTAACTGGTCATTTTGGTAACCTTCCAAAATAAAAGCACCTTTATAATTAAGGCTATTCAAAAATTTAATTTCTTCATCCCATTTAATTGAACCCAAGTCCACATTTCCAATTGGCCAGTGGATATCGGCTAATTGGTCATTGTCATGTGCGTGTATACTACCTAGCCTATAGTAAAATTTACGAAGTATGTCAATGTCATTCTCATCTAAATTTCCATGTCCATAATCATAGCAAAGCTTTAACATTGAGGAGTCAATGCTTTCAAATATTTTTTGAAAGTCACTTAGCCTATCTCCAAATTTTCAACCTTATCTCTCCTAAAAATATATTTTTTAAAAAGTAAATGTAAAGGAACAATAAATTACAATGGTTCATATATGGTAGTTTTACGATTAGTGAATTATATTAATAACATTCCGCAGTAAAATAGTTTCTAATTATGCTTATTTGATTATGTTACTCTTGTATTTTCCAGAATCAATTTTTTGATATATCATTCTTACAAAACTTTCTTTTTCATTTGTATATATAATCCTATCATTTGGGTATTGCTTTGTTAAAGATATTTTCAAATCACTATACTCTTTAGCGTACTCTTCATGCTCATTTAGGAAATCTTTGAACCGTGTCACATAATATAAATAATCTGTACTACAAATTACTAATTCATACTACTCAACTTTAAATTGGAGTCTTGGGCTATTTCAAATAATATGCCATAATATACTCTTCTGTATTGACATAATGGAAAGGTATTGATTTTTAAAGCCTATATTCAATAATGCTCTCCGGTGTCTTTCTCGGTCTTGGATTTAGTTTCTCATCAGGATATCCAAGTGCAACAGTCCCAACCAGTTCTTGCAGCATCCAATATTTTGTTAAGAATATATATTGATATTTCTCTAAATATATACTTTTGTATACTCCTTCTTCTATCCTTATTTATTTCACCTCATTAAATTGGAAATTTGGCGACTTCTCTTTATGCTCATTTTATGCAACCCTTGTACCAGATGGGAACAGGATTTTGCATATTATCATACCACTCAAGAACTTCTTTGGCTTGATTTATCATCGTGTCAATTTCACTTTTCCCAAATGGAATTGCCCAAGGTATAGATGATAGGGTATTACTTGAAATGTATAATGCAAGCAATCTCCAAAAATCCATTGGTACATTTTCATCAAAATAGCCATTTACCATGCCCGAAGCAAAAAGTGACGATTTTTGTGCACACCAAACAATTCGATTAAATTCCTCCCATGGGTCACCGAAATCATCTCTATCAAAGTCAATAATCTGCAGTTTACCATCATAATCAATCATCATATTGCCAACATGGTAATCACCATGCTGATAGCATTGTGGGCGACTTTTCAACAAATAGCGATTCGTATTTATATAGTCAATAAAAGACTGTCCATTTTCATATTTTATCGGGCAATCTTTATACATTTGGATTTTTCGCTCGATTTTACGATTAAATCTTACCTCCCATTCCTCCTGTGTATCAGGCGCTGGAATAGTATGAATATGCTTTAGTATTTGACCCGCCTCAATTCCATAAGCATACTGTTCTGCATCAGTTAATCTCGTAAGAGCCTCTTCGAAATCCTTTCCTTCAATCCAACTTTGTAAGGAATATACACCTTCGTCGCAAGTGCCAAATGCAATCGGCTTACACATAGGTACACCGAGAGCCTCCACACACTGCATCATTTCAAATTCAACCCTCTTCCGTTCTTGTTGCTCTATTTTTGAAATACGTAACAAATACTTTTTATCATCAGGTGTTGTAACGCAATATTTTTTATCATCTGACCATCCCCTTACAATCTGTATCCTGGTCTTAAAATCATATATACACAATCCTACTAATCTCCTTCTAAAAATACAAATATTCTGTTAGATAAATTACTATTTATAGTATTCGCCCTTAAATTGGAAATTATTTTTCTAATTCTATAAACAAATACATCGGTATTTTCTTCAACCAAGCGACTCTCGATGACATTTGAGAGTGTTCTTCTGTTGGTATTGGTTCGTTCATATCAATTAACTTAAAGCCATTTTTGACAAACGCTTTTATATAATCTGACAAAGTCCTATGTCTATATAAAATTGGAGCATTCATTCCTTTGATTTCTCCAATCCATTCTTTTGGATTATGATAATCAGAAACAAGCACCTGTATATTTTCATTATTTAGCATCCATTTAGTTTTCTTGCCCTTGAAGCATGGATGCAAAATAGAAATGAATACCTTTCCATTTTGTTTTAAAACACGATGAATTTCCTTTAAGGTCCCATCTAAATCTTCAACATCCATTAACATCATCGAGCAAAGCACTATATCGTAATAATTGTCGTCAATTACATTTAGTGTATTTGAATTAAGAACATAGTGCTTAATCCTTAAACTTTCTTCTTTTGCTTTATTTTTTGCGTACTCAATAAAAACTTCTGAACAGTCAGCAGCCGTAACGATTGCTCCCTTACGTGATAATGCTCTCGAATAACCACCTTCGCCACATCCCAAATCAAGAACATATTTATCTTTGACATCTCCAAGTTTTTCTAATGTGTATGGCATTATGTAATATATTCTAAAATCATTTGTTTGAGCTTTTTCAATCCATTCGTCTATATTCACCTGATTCCAACATTCGGTTGAACTGTCTTTTATCATTTTCTTGTTCCTCCACAAATTTACTATTTGTATTACAATCTCTACTACTCAACCTTAAATTGAAATTTATAGTGGCTTTTGAGCAAGATATAATGGAATAGTATCTTTAATAATGATTTTATTGCCAGCATCCATAATAGCCTTTCTTACTCCCATGTAAAATTTGGACTTATAAGGTTCTTCTAAAGTTATATGCTCACAATGTGTACTAATATATGAAATATATTCATCAGCATTGAGTTTTCTTACCTTTCTCCAGTCTTTATATTTGTAATTAACAAAGCCATAATTCACAACATTATCATATTTCATTTTATGATTATATCTTTGCTTAACAAAAAAATGTTCTTTATATACCTCGGCTATTCTATTGTACAATTCTTCATTTGCACTTTTCTCATCTGAACGGGTCATAAACATTGCAAGGATGCCACCAGGTTTTAGTATATTGTAAACTTTTGAGAACGCTATTTCTTCAGGTATCCATTGAATTGTAGCTGCTGAATATATTAAATCAAATGTTTGATTTCCAAAATTGTATGTCTCAAAATCAGCATTTACAATATCAAAATTACTATAAGTCCCATATTTGTTTTTCATAAATTCTGTAAAGTTCTCCCCCAGTTCAATTGCCTTATAATTACAGCCAGTTTTTAAAATAGGCTCTGTTGCTTGTCCTGTACCTGGACCAATTTCAAGTACATCTTTGCTTGAATTTAAGTCAGATACAGTAATAATTTCTGTAAAGAGTTCATCACAATATCGAGGTCTATATTTATCAAATATTTCTGGTATTCGGTCAAATGTAATTCTAAAATCCATTATTTAAACCTCCTTCTAAATTACTATCTGTATGATCATTCTTATATACTAAATCAGCCTTTATCAACATAATATCACCATTTTATACAAAAATGCATCAAAAATACTTTTAATATCCAGTTCTTCACTAAAACACTGAGTACAAAATGGAATTTAAAGAAAGATTTAGGCAGTAATTCTAAAATATATACACAAACTATATCTTACTGAAAGAGCGGCAGGGATCCATCAATTGGTTTTCAAAACACTTAAAGAAAGTTTTTACAGATTTAGTTAATGTTGTACTAAATATATAAAAATACACAGGTGACAATCACAAATAATTCTCTATTACATGTGAATGGAGATGTTAATATGCCCTATAATTTTGGAGTGCGGTAAAGTGCTTATTCTAACTTAAATTATCTTTCAGCAATTCCTTGTATATCAACACTTTAGTATCATTATCTTACATTAAATTATAATCCATTTTTTTATATCTTTAGTCTCCAAATAGTCTCCAAGGATACCTATATAAATTCTATGTAAATGATTTTCTTTATTATCCTTTTTTGTGTCAGTGTACTCTTTCACCTATAATATCTCCCTTTAATTAATTAGCTTTATATATTAAAAAATATTTTGCTCTTCAATGAATATATAATTTTTCTTTTACCAAATACTTTTAAGCCAATATGCTATCTAAAATATCTCTTATCTTCCTCTCTTCTTCACTTCCATCAGTAGGAAGTCTTAAACATTGAATATTATATTTTTTAAGTATCTCATCCTTTATCTCATCTCTCTCAAGTTGTTTAAGATTATCTTCATGATATGCAGTACCATCAACTTCAATTGCTAATATAGGCGTTTTATCCATTTTATTAAATATAATAAAATCATTATGAGAACAAGGACATGACACAAATTCTTTTTCACGGTCATCTAATAAACTTCTATCTTTTATAATTAAGTTTAGAGGATAATGCATTACTTTACCAATTGAATTATAATCTTTTAGAATATTATCTAGAAGTGAATTGACTATATTTTCAGAATTAAATTCAGAATTATTGCTATGTCCTTTTAAATATCTATTCATTTTTTGAGCATTACACTTATATAACATATCAAACACAGAACTTACTTTACTTATACTTACTTCACCATTACTGTATTTTATATATCTTATTAGGTCTGCAATATTGCTATCCTTATTATCATCACAATCATTATTAGTAACAAGGATAAACTTCTTTTTTGCTCTAGAAACTGCTACATTAATTAAATTTGGATCATCTATAAAATCATTGACTTCATTTGCTACAGTAGACAATATAATTATATCATTTTCTTGTCCTTGAAATTTATGAATCGTATCAATCTTCACATACTCATCCTTGATCTCCTTCTGTAGCAGATTTATCTGATCCCTGTATGGAGATATAATACCTATGGACTTTTCATCTTTATTAAAACTAGGAAGTATCTCCTGCTTAATAATATCTACCTGCCTCTGATTTCTGCGACACCTTGCATGATTTCCTTCTGATGTTTTCTTTACCATTATAGGACAATCTTCTGATTCCTTTGTCATAATTATAAGTTCATCATTATAGAACTTCTTATTGCAGAACTCAATAATTTTAGGATTACATCTATAGTGTTCTTTAAGAAGTGTTTTAGGGATATCTTTATAGAGACTTATTATAGATGACAGAAGACTGTTATCTGCATAACTATACCCTTGATCCAATTCATAATATCTCTTTAATATATCATCACATTTCTCTCTAACTTCTCTCGTAATTATATTAGGGAGTTGTTTTAAATCTCCAACAATTACAGCATTTTTAGCACATGACAATGCTAATGCACCTGCAGCAAGATCAACCTGTGATGATTCGTCGATTATTACATAATCAAATAAATACTCACTCGGTATACATGTTCTTAATGAATGTGTTGTACTTAAGACAACTGGATAATCTTTAATAAAATCTTTATAATTTGCCTTAAAAGAATTTATGCCAAATAATTTTCTTGATTTATTCCCCTTAAATCTATTAGCAAGAGTATCCTTTAATATAGCCATTGAATTATTAGTATATTCATCTATTAGACTATCAAAACTATGATTATTAAGCTGCTTTTCATATGTTGCGATGCTCTCGATTAATTCCTTAACCTTTAACCCATAATATGCATTTCTTAATTCGTTAACTATAGTCTCCTTATTATTTCTATAGAATTTAAAACTTGTTATCCGATATTTTAAAAGATTCCTAATTTTAATAAAAAATGATGATTGTATATCTTTAATTTCATATTCAAAAATAAGATCTCTTAACTTATCGGCATTAATTCTACCAATAAATTTCAATGATTTATCTATTTTATAATTATTAGCTTCCTCTTTAAATCGTTTTGCTTCGAGTTCAATTTGAGAATATTCTTCCTTAAGCTTTGCAAGCTCAACCTGTACTTCAAGAAGTTTCAAGATATTTGCCTGATCTGATTCAATGCTTCCTTTAATCTTTTCAAGTTTTTCATAATTTTCTTTCCATGATGCAAAATCAGGATACACTCCTGTCTGATTTTTAAAGAATTCTTTCTTGTTATCGGATTTGCCTAAATATGCAGCAATAAACTCAATATCATAAATTTTCAACTTATCAACTACATTCTGAGTTGCTGAATTATTATTAGATACTACAGCTGCAGTCTTTCCTTGCAGAATTATATTGGCAAGAATATTAAGAATAGTCTGAGTCTTACCTGTACCCGGAGGTCCCTCAATGACACTCAGTTTATTACATAATGCCTTTTCAGTGGCTTCCTTCTGGCTTAGATTAAAACCAAATGGGAAAATTGCATTTTTATTAATTTTAGTATCTTTTATTTCATGAGGATTTAGGTAATCAGCAAGCACACTATGCGGATTAACAAACTTGAGTTTTTCATATAAACTTCCTAAAAAACTACTTTCTACCTCACCTTCACCCTTAGGCATCTTTATTTCATTTGCAATCTCTTTTAAATATTCAAAGCAATTATTATTCTTTTTATCCTCTAAAGCCGATTTCTCAATTCTAATATCATACATATCATAAAGACTTTTATATCCGTTCTTATAAAACAGTTTGATCTTGCTACGAAAATATATTACCTTATCAAGTCCCCATAACGGTATATCACCTTCATACACAGCAATATCATCTGATATATGTATAATCTGTTCAGCTTTCTGCCAATCAACGCTTAAATATACATAGCTATAAGTTTTAGCTGAATTCTTAAAATTCACATTGTATTTTCCTGTTAATTCATCATAACTACAATATTTTACTTCTTCAGTCTTATCTTCTCCTTTAATTAACACTAACTGCTCATTCTCATTCAATTCTCTATACTCTCCTATATCCAACATTATCTATAGATTCAATTATAATCATATAAAAATAACCTTCAAGCTATTTCTGATAATCTACAACATACGCCTCAGATATATGCTTTACGACCTGTACTCGAATTGATGAACACATATGAGTTAGATATAATAATCATATGGCGGAGACAAGAAATGTCAGGTAATGATGGAAGGTATAATGCATAGTTTAGAACTGATACTATAAGACTTGTATTAGAAGAAGGCAGTTCTGCAGTCAGCGTGTCAAATGACTTGGGAATAACTGATTAACCTTTAAGAAACTGGATAAATAATATCAAGAGTACACAATGAATTTTGAATTGCATAATAGTAAAAGCTTTAATATGGATAGGTAATATCATATGTGCAAGTAACTAAAATAAAAAGTTACTTCTTGACTTTTTACACAAATCTAGGTACGTTCTCTAATATTGGGTTGTTGGATGTTCTCCAATAGCTTTTTCTTATATTAGCAAATTCCCATGCTTTATTATTTTGTGTTCCTAATTTTACAAGATTATCGTGTTTTATTTCAATGTTTTCCCATTATTTTCAAAAACACCTTTTTACCCTTCGCCTTAACCATTCATCAAGCTTCTTAAGAATACTTTTCATATTCACGATAGCAAAATAGTTTACCCATTCAACTATTGCTTGTTTTAATTTTAAAAACCTATATTCCATATTCATTGCATTACTTCTTGAAGTTAATTTCTTAAGTTTGGCTTTAAATCTATTCAAAGATTTCTCATGAATTCTTATTCTATACTCGCCTTTACCCCTATAAAAGGAAAATCCTAAAAACTTAAATTTCCACCCTCCTGACAAGTTGTGGTTTATATCTTCCTTCATGTACTGATTGCCTTAATTCCTACCCATGTTCTTTTAGATATTGCAAAAGTTCGTCTAATGTCATGCCATCAATACCATGACTTCCTTTATTGGACATAGAAGAATTACTATGCACTCTACATTGCTTTTGAGTTCCACTCTCTTTCCTTGTAGATAGCCTTTCTTATGAAGTTGTCTGCTTTTATCATAATTCTTCGTATCTTTTAAATTCTGAAACCTCCTATTGTTCAGTCCTTCCCACGCTGACGCATACTGCGTGGTACTATGACCTCTGCTGACTTCTGATAGTTCAACTACACATCACTGCGTAGATTATTATTTCTAATTTCATATCCATAACATACCTATCAGACCTCCTCAGGTAAGAACCCAATCTTTTACTCCATCTATCTGCTACATTTACACCGTCTGTCTCGGATAGGTTAGGGCTTCAGTTTGTGTTGCAACCTCACCCACAGACATATGCCTTATATGTAGTTTGTGTCCATTAGACCAAAGTTTTGCCGCCGATTTCCTTCAGATTCCACGTCACCATGGACACCCTTGTCTTAAGCTATGCACTTGGTACTATCAACCCGTGCTAGGAACTTTCACCCTTTAGATTGCATTCATACTGGACGCACAACAAAAGCCAGCAGAACCATTGATTCTACTGACTTTATCTTGGCAGGGGTAGTAGGTCTCGAACCTACAACCTACGGTTTTGGAGACCGGCACTCTACCAATTGAGCTATACCCCTAAGACGTTAATAATTATATAATATAAACTAATAAAATGCAAGCTTTTTATTTTTTATAAATATTTTCTAGACTATTTATATTATGTTTAAGGGTTTCTGCATAGTTAAAATCCCCATTATAAATCTCTATTTTAGAAGTTTTTATATTATAAATTTTTATCAACTCTTCATTACTTTTAACTACAGCATCATTATTATAAAGAAGAACTACCTTATTATCCTTTAATTTTTGTTCTAAATTTTTCTGACCTGCTGAATCCAAAGGCATTATGTTATTATCTTCCCTTGGACTTACATCTAAAAATTTCAAATTATTATACTTTGCAAAATAACTGAGTTCATCTTCTACAACAATAAAAGTGTAATTGCTCAATTCTCCATCTACTGATTTTAATTCTTTCTTATAATCATCTAATTTATTCAAAGTTTCAGAGAAATTTTTCTCATAAAAATCTCTACTCTTAGCATCTCTATCCTCAAGCGCGTTTTTAATATTCATAAGTGCTATCCTATAATTATCAATATTGTTAACATAATAAGGGTTATCTTTTAAAATTGTATTATTATATTTCACTATTCTGCTATAAGATAAGAGATTTATTCCTCTTGAAACATTTATAACCCCAACCTTACTTCTATTTAATTTGTCCACAAAAGTATTTACCCAAGGCTCATAATCTGCACCTACGTAAAAAAATATATCTTTTTTAGATACATTTTTTACACTATCTTCAGTAAATTTAAAATCTACTTCACTTTTTCTATCATTAAACATATATTCTACTATATGTCTGTTTCCTACTATAGACTTTACCATATTATATAGAAATTTATCTGTAGTAACTATATTTAATTGTACATTATTCCTTACCTGCAATTTATTGTTATTTTTATATTCTTCTTTACTATTGCATCCAACAACAATAAAAATTATTAAAAAAGACATAATTAAGCTCAATACTCTTTTCAAGAGTTTCACCTTCCTATCCAGAATGCAAACAAATTAAATCATAACAAATACATTTTACATAATGTATTTTAACATTGCAAATCACAATACCTATTTTACAAATAATTTTTATTTTTTACATTGCTTATCCATAAGTATTTATTGACACATTTCATTGTGATAAAATTAGGTGTACAGATTATATTCTATTTAAGGGGGGTTTATCCATGAAGGTTAGTATGGACAAAACAATAAGGGCCATGTCAATTGCACTGGATTTAGCTCAAATGAGTTCTAAATATGATAGCTTTACTGGAAATGATCCAATCATTGAAAATATAACTAATATAAACTATTCGGATCATCGATTTATCCATCATTCCCAGAGGACTACCTATATAGCGCTTGAAATTGCAAATCATCTAAAATTAAGTGATAAATTTAAAAAACAACTTTATGTATCAGCTCTACTGCATGATATAGGAGCTGCTACCTTTTTATCTCAGAGTCATTCTTCTAATCTATTTATAAAAGAACATTGTGAAATTGGTAATAAAATAACTAAGTCTTTTCCCTACTTTCATGATATATCAAATATAATACTATATCATCATGAAAATTTTGATGGAAGTGGCGCTATAGGATTAAAGGGAAATATGATCCCTCTAGAAAGTCAAATAATAAGGATTTCTGATTTAACAGAACTTATATATAACGAAAATATATCTAACTATCAGCAAAAAAATAATATTATCTCATGGATTAGAAAAAATTCTAAAAAAATTTTTTCTGAAACAATTGCAAATGCATTTTTAGAAAGTGCATCTTCTGATATATTTTGGCTTAATCTTCAAAATATAGATTTTATTGACTTTATACTAGATGAAACCCATCCCAAGTTAAATATGTTTATGAATCTCCATGAGTTTGAAGCGATATCTAAAATATTTGCAAACATAATAGATAACAAAAGTAAATTCACTGCAACTCATTCCCAGGGTATAGCAAATCTGGCCTATTTAGTTTCAAAATTCATTGGATATCCAGAAGAAAAGTGTCATGAAATGAAAATTGCAGGTCTCCTGCATGATATAGGTAAGCTATCCATTCCTCTCTATATACTTGACAAAAATGGTTCTCTGTCAAGTGAGGAATTCGGTATAATAAAATCTCATGCATATTATACTAGAATAATATTAAATAAAATAGGCGATATTCCTAATATAAGCAAATGGGCATCAAATCATCACGAAAAGTTAAATGGCAGTGGATACCCTCAAGGCTTAAAAGCAGATGAATTATCTGAAGAATGCAGAATTATGGCAGTGTGTGATATATATCAAGCCCTTACAGAAAATAGGCCTTATAGAAATGGCATGAGTTCGGAAAAAGCCTTTAACATAATGGACGAAATGGTATCTGGAGGATTTATATGTAACCATGCGCTAAACCATCTAAAGGAAGCAATAAGTAATCTTCCTAATTTAAGTTCTTATGAAGATCATATACCTATTTCCTACAATTCTGAAATGAAATAATATATTTCTTCACTTTTTAATACATTTTAGATACAATATTCTATGAGGTGATTTGCTGTGGAATTTATTTTAAATAGTGTTGAAGATACCATTAATCTAGGCAAAAAAATAGGCAGCTTATTAAATGCTGGTGACATAATTTGTCTAAATGGTGACTTAGGCACAGGGAAAACCCATTTTACAAAAGGAATAGCAAAGGGACTTAATATAGAAGATCCTATAACAAGCCCTACATTTACCATAGTAAATGAGTACTATGGTAGATTAAAATTATACCATTTTGATGTATACAGGGTTAATGATATAGATGAAATTGCTGAAATTGGATTTGATGAGTATATTTTCAGTGATGCTGTAAGCATTATAGAATGGGCAAATTATATTGAGGAATTAATACCTAAAGAATGTATATGGGTAAATATTTATAAAATCCCAGAAAAAGGTTTAAATTGTAGAAAAATAATAATAAAATATCATGGTAATAGATATGATTACATAAAGGAGCTAAAATAAGAACATGAAAATATTAAGTTTAGATTCTTCCACCGAATCAGCAACTTGTGCTGTAATAGACGACAATAAATTATTTGGTGAAATTACTTTTAATTATAAAAAGCAACATTCCACAGTATTAATGCCTATGATAGATACTCTTTTAAAAAACTTAGATATGGATATTCATTCTATAGACGGCTTTGTTGTTTCAAAAGGTCCTGGTTCTTTTACAGGACTTAGAATTGGAGCTGCTGTAATAAAAGGACTAAGCCAGGGTACAGGCAAACCCTTTGTAGGAGTGTCTTCATTAGATGCGTTAGCCTATAATTTATGTTATACCTCTGGTATTATTTGTCCTATATTAGATGCACTTAGAGGAAATGTATACACCGCCCTCTATAATTTTACAGATAATAAATTAAATATGATAGGCAACCACATGCTCCTTTCCATAGAAGATCTAATTAAAACATTGAACAACTATAATGAACCCGTGTGTTTCATAGGAGATGCTGTTCCAAAATTTAAGGATGATTTAATTTCAAATATAAAACAAATTCGTTTCTCACCTGCAAATTTAAATTTGGCAAGAGCTTCTTCTTTAGGTGAATTAGGATTAAAACTTCTAAAATCCGGTATACAAGACGATTTATATAGTTTTGCACCTTTTTATCTAAGAAAATCCCAAGCTGAAAGGGAATATGAAAAAAAGCTGAGGTCTCAAGTTCATGAATGATATAGAAATTTGCCCTTTAAAATTAGAACATATTGATAGGATACTTGTAATAGATTCTTTATGTTTTCCTACACCCTGGAGTAGAAAGTCTCTAGAGAAAGAAATTGAAAACAGTGCACTTACAAAATATGTTGTAGCTAAAAAATCAGGAATAGTTATAGGCTATGCAGGCATGTGGGTTATACTGGACGAAGGTCATATAACAAATATAGCAGTTCATCCAGAATATAGGGGTATAGGTGTTGGTAGTTTACTCTTAGAAGCCCTTATAGAAATATGCAAAATTGAATTTATAAAAAGTATGACCTTAGAGGTTAGAGAATCCAATGTACGTGCTCAAAATTTATATAAAAAGTACGGTTTTTTACAAAACGGTATACGTAAAGAATATTACAGAGATAATAAAGAAGATGCTCTAATAATGTGGAAATATAATATTTAAAGCAATTCACAATGTACAGTTCACAATGCACAATTTAGGTAGATTTTTCTCCGCTGTGCTGCGAAAAATTTTAAATTCAAATCTTATTGAAGCTTTGCTTCAATGGTGCTATATTTTAGATTTTCTGAGGTTCTAACGAAAGAAAATCATCCTTAATTGTGAACTGTGCATCGTGCATTGTGAATTGCTTATTATTTAAGTATAATCCTATTATACTTTTTCTTTCCTCTTCTTATAAGCATTTCTCCATCTTTAAAACTATCCTTTGTAATTAAAAGTTTTGGATCAGTTATTTTTTCGTCATTTACAGTGAGTCCATTTTGCTGTATTAACCTTCTTACCTCACTTTTTGAAGGGAGTATTTGTAAATTAACAAGTAATTCAACTACAGAACATCCAAGTGAATTTTCACCTATCTCTACAGTAGGTACATTTTCCATATTTTGTCCACCAGAAAACAAAGCTTCTGCTGCTTCCTTAGCTTTTTCGGCTTCCTTTACACCATGTACAATCTTCGTTACTTCATAAGCAAGTACTTTTTTAGCTTCATTTATCTCCTCACCTGGAAGTGAGCCAAGTCTTTTCACTTCATCCATTGGAAGAAAAGTTAAAAGAGCCAGACATTTTTCCACATCAGCATCTCCTATATTCCTCCAGTACTGATAAAATTCATAAGGTGATGTTTTTTCAGGATTCAGCCATATAGCTCCTCCTTCTGTCTTACCCATCTTTTTACCATCACTTTTAGTTAAAAGAGTAAAAGTCATCCCAAAAGCAGGTTTCTGCTCCTTTTTCCTGATTAATTCTACTCCTGCTATTATATTTGACCACTGGTCATCTCCCCCTAATTCGAGAACACAGCCATATCTCCTATTTAACTCTAGAAAATCATATCCCTGCATTAGCATGTAGTTAAATTCAAGGAAAGACAATCCTCTCTCTAATCTCTGTTTAAAGCATTCTGCTGTAAGCATTTTGTTCACGGAAAAATGAACTCCTATATCTCTCAAGAATTCGATATAATTCAAATTTAAAAGCCAATCTGCATTGTTAGCAAGAATAGCTTTATCATCCTTGAAATCCACCAGCCTTGAAAACTGCTTTTTAAAGCACTCTGCATTATGTTCTATTTGTTCCTTAGAGAGCATCTTTCTCATATCAGTTTTTCCAGTAGGATCACCAACCATTGTAGTACCACCACCAAGCAAAGCTATCGGTCTATGTCCTGCTTCTTGCATATAATGCATAACCATCATTTGTAAAAAATGTCCCACATGGAGACTGTCTGCTGTTGGGTCAAATCCTATATAAAATGTCACTTTTTCTTTTCCTAATAGTTCCCTTATTTCTTCTTCATGTGTACTTTGTTTTATGTATCCACGTTCCAATAATATGTCATAAACGTTAGGCAACCTAAATCCCTACCTTTCAAATAGTAAGTACAATAGTACTCTTATATATTGTATAGTATATATTTAAAACCTATTTTTATCAACATTTAAATGATTTACCTATGCAATTTTAATTTAGTTAAATAAATAGCTTAAATTGACCTAAAACAATGCTAATTTAAGCTATTTAAAAAATTTTAAGACTGAAGATATATTCTCCAGTCTTAACTATATAAAAACCAGCATTATTTTCTCACAAACAACTCACTTCATTAATCAGGCTACATACTTCATAATACACTCAGGTATCTCCTCTTTTTCTCCATTTACACTTATATAGAAATTAACCTTGTATTCCTCCGACAGCTTTTCAATGGCATAAAATAAATGCGCCATATCCTGAAGATTTTCTTTTACAATATTAAACAATCCATCAATAAAAATTGTATCAATATCATAATCCTCTGAAAGTATGCCGCACAAAAAACCATAAAACTCTTCTATTTTTTTTAATTTAAAGTCACTTGTTACTATAAATCTTACTCCTCTATTCAATTGCCACAGTGGTCCCCTATCATCATCTATATAGACAACATGCCCCCTCCCTATCATTATTTTTTCATTAGCCAAATTAATCAGTTCTTTAGTTTTCCCAGATCCTCTTTTGCTGCAAAATACATGAATCATTTTTATCACCCCTTAATTTAATATTCAGGTGTCATCCTTATAGATAAATTATATAATGTTCAGAATATTTTTTCAATAACTTAAGTGTATTATTTTGGAAAATATTATTTTTATTTTTCTATCCATATTACTAGTATATTAGCTATCCAACTTCTTAGTACCAGGATATATAATCTTAAAATAATCATTTTTTATAGAATTTATAAATTTAACTCTTCCCACATTCTTAAACAGCTTTTTAATTCTACTAAAACTTGCTGCAGTTCCTGCAAATCTCTTTTTAGAATCCAGTGTAATTATTTTTTCATATATCCACATATTTCTTCTTGCATAATTATAGTAACTTGCATTTTCTCTATTTGATAACATTCCTGGGCTAGTTATTACTATACTATTATAGTTTACTATAACCTCTATTTCCCTAGAAAAATCAGAATAGTCCCTATACATTACGGCATTTCTTATTCCTTCACTTACCCCCTCTGTTGGATATGGTTTTACTGTTATAATATTCTCAATAGCATCTTGTGCCTTATCCATAATTGACAGTAAATTTCCTTGAATTATACTCACCTTTCTAAAATTTTTATTTATCTTATTAACTATTTTTATCATATTATGGGGAATATATACATTATTTATATTAGAAAAAATTAGAAGCCCACCTAACGTTACCATATACTTGCCTGAATCTTTATCTATATATATTATTGAAGCATCTTCCATTAACCCCAATCTATTTTCATCATTTACTTTTATTCCTTGAGACAAAAAATACTTATCTACTATACAAGTATCTATACAGTTTAATTTGCTATGTGGTATAGGACACAATTCCGTATTTACATTTAAATTTTGCTGAAAAGCCGATATTATTTCCTGTTTACGCATAGTATCATTTGTTGAACCTCTTCTCGTGTAAAAAGCTCCGTTTTCTCTCATCTGATATGGTTTTTGAGGTCCATCATATATATTTATAATAACTATATCTTTTCCCTTATACTTTAAGTTTTCTAAAGAAATTGGTATTGGAGGTTCTATTCTAGAACTTATTATCTGTTGTATTTGTTCTTCACCAAAATTCCTGTCTACTCCTATTATTTTCTTAGTTTTGTCTTCAATTCCAATTATAATATATCCTCTTCCCCCTCTAGAATTTGCTATAGCACATACATCCTTAGCTAATTCTTTTCTTCCACTATCAGTATCAATATTTAGTAATTGTTTAAAATCTAATTTCGGTCCTTCCATTTTCTTTAACAAATTAAAAAATTTTTTTATATCCATGAAAACAACCCCATTACTTTTTTGAGTTTAATATATAAAACTTAATTTAATTATACTCTATTACTATTGTTATTTGACATATTTTTAATTCATTCAACTTTAATTAAAATTAACATTTGCGTTAATTAACATTTTCCCCTATCCTAGTCATATCAACGAATTGGTACAAGCCTATAATTATTTAAAATATTGTTTTTTTATTAAAATATGGTATAATTAGCTTAGAGTTTTACTCTAATTATAATATTTATATTAGGTCAAATTTTTTCAAGGTGCTATATTCTCCTTTTAATCCTAGGAGGTAGGTTATCAAGAATAAAATTAGTCCTAGGTTAAGGAGGTTTTTTTATGGCAGACAAAACAATCGTATGTAAAGATTGCGGAAAAGAATTTGTATTTACAGAGGGTGAACAGGAATTCTATAAGGAAAAAGGATTTGAAAATGATCCCGTAAGATGTCCTGAATGTAGAAGAAAAAGAAAAGCTGAAAAAAATAGAATGAGAACTAGGTAAATAATTAGGAGAGGTAAAAACCTCTCCTTTATTATTTACCTAAATTAGCTCTCTTTAAAACTTTTGCTAATGGAAGTGCTATAGCTATCCCTACAATACTCTGAGCTATATTTCCTGGGATTTCTGCTGCAGATAAAATAATTGCTTTTGAAAAAGCTATATTTGTAACAAAATGCATTATAAGCACTCCTGCTGCATAATATGCAGCTACCATCCAAATACAAGCTACAATAAATGCGATTATATTATTCCAAAACTTTTCACCATTATATTCTCCCCTGTAAGCAATAGTTGCTGCAACCCAAGCCATAATTCCTTTTATAAGAAAAGTAAAAGGAGCCCAAATAACATAGGATGAAAGAACATCAAATAGACTCATTCCTATAGCTGCAGATAAAAATGCCTTTTTTCTTCCAATTAATATAGCCGCTAAAAGTACCATACTGTCTCCCATATGTACAACACCTTTAACCAATACTCCTGTTGGTATATTAATTATAGCTGTAGCAATATAAGTTATTGCAGCCATAAGTGATACCTGAATAATATCTCTAACTTTTAAACCACCTACACTTAATCTTTTTTGTTCCATTATAATGATAACCCCCTAAACTTGAATTAATAACATTATATTTTTTTTTATAAAAAATTCAAAATGTAACGATACACTTTTGAATTAATTCATACAAAATAGGAAATACTATTTTATACATTTGATATTTTTATTTAATTATATAAGGGAGATTTTAAAATGATTTTTTTTAAATGGCTCTGCAGTCTTTTTTTGATATTGCTATTTATAGGTTTCATATTTAAAATAGGATTAACTTTCATAAACATACTACTTTTAATATGTGCTTTTGTTTTTATAATAGACACGGCATTTATTGGCAAAAAACGATTTTAGTATGCTGCATAAAATTAACATTTTATACTTAATTTTAACTTATTCCTCCCTAATGCCAAATAAATATAAAAAAGATAATTAGGTTATATTTATGTAAAATAAGATAAAATATTGTTAAATTTTTTTATATACTTACCCTTTTACTAGTGATATAATTTATTTGTCCATAAGGGGGGTATAAATTTCATGTATAAATTTGTAGAAAATAAAATATGGAAAACTACGCAGCATACGTTTAAAATATTATTGAATTTACTAAGTAAATACTACTTTATTCTTATAGGTTTATATTTCTTACAAAAGACTTTGTATCTAGTTCAATATCCATCTATCAGTTTGACTAGTAAGATATATTTGGGTATGCTTGCTTTAATGTGCTTTACAGTCTATTCAGATATTAGAAATGATATTAAATTAATCCCTTTCTTAATATTATGTATTCCATTTTTTGCGTTCATATTTTACATAGAACAGCACGGATATGCATTTTGGGGGAAAATGCTGCATTGGCAAATAAGTAGAAAAATAGTAGTAGATTTTAATCCTATATTTAGTAAAATACCTTTTAACGATGGAAGTTTTGCAAGAATTTATAAAACAGAAACTTTAACCTGGTTTTTTAGAATGGTATATAATAACGGTTTTGTACTACCCGTTTTACTTGCAATATATAGATCTACCTTAGCCAAGGATTTTAAAAAAATGCTGCGTTATGTTTTATCTGCACATGTAGTACAGATATTTCTAATAACTCCATTTTATCTTATTTTTCATTTACAGGAAGTATGGTACGTACTTGGACAACCTGATGGTCTTGATAGACATTTAAGTCCAAGCGCTGCTGCAGGTGTTGCTCTTAATTGTTTTCCGTCTATGCATACATCCATATGTTTTGCTATGTTTTTATTAGTTCTTAGAGAAAGAAATAAAATATGGAAATGTGTATTTGGTTTTTTCTGTTTAAGTGTAATATTCGCAACTCTATATCTAGAAGTTCATTGGGTAATAGATGTTTTTGCTGGAATGTTATTAGCTTATGTAACTGTAAAATTAGTAGACTTTATTTTGGCTAAAGGTAAATTACTTATCCAGAAGCCATTAGACATGTTTTATTACAAGAAGAAAAAGGCTATATATGTAAGTAATTACTATTTAGAAACTATGAAAAATTAATTTAAAAACTAAAAGCGGATAATTGAAAGTGGAAAGTTAAGAGTTATGGATAATTTTCTGTAATGTTAATAAAAGAAAATCATCATTCACTCTTAACTCTCAACTGTATTTTATGTATAAGTCGATTTTTCGTTTAGAAACTCTATTGAAATTCTATTTTGCAGCACATTGTTCTAGTATAAATTTATTTATTACATGTGCCACTCCATTTTGCTCATTAGTTTTTGTAATATAATCTGCAGCTCTTTTTGCTTCGGGAAAAGCATTTTCCATTGCTACACCAAGCCCTGCATATTTTATCATATGAATATCATTTCCTGCATCACCTATACATATTATTTCATTCCTACTTATATTTAGTTTCTCCTTTAAAACTTGTATACCAAATCCTTTATTTACATTTTTGTTTATAAACTCTAAAAAATATGGTTCACTTCTAAGTACAGTATATTTCTCATATACTGTTTTAGGTAAATTTTCTATGGCCCTTGAAAGCTTTACTTCCTCATCTACAAACATAACTTTTACTATAGGTACATAATCAGGAATTTCGTTCAAATCTAATATTTTAAGCTGCATCCTATTTAAAGAAGATTCTAATTTACTATATTTATTTACTTTAGCTGCAGCACAAAAATCAAAAGTAAGGGTGTGAATATTCACACCTAATTCCTTACTTAAGCTATACAAGTATTCTAAATCTTTATGCTTAAGTAAGTTTTCACTTATAACTTCACCATTATTGTTTTTTTGAACTACTGCTCCATTAAAAGCTACAGAATAATCTTCTTCTGAAGTCAATTTCAATTGTTTTAAATACTTTTCAATTCCCTTTAAAGGTCTTCCAGTAGCTAGTACAATTTTTATTCCAAGCTCTTTAGCCTTTTGAATAGCATTGTAATTTTCCTCTGAAATGCTTTTGTCATTTCTAAGCAAAGTACCATCCATATCAATTCCTACTAGTTTATACATAAGTTCCCTCCATATATAGGTGCTATCTTATACCATTAAATAATATTTCATAATAATTATATCATTTACAAAAAATAAGTTTAAATCGTAAAAGACCTTATATTAAACCATAAACATTAGAATTAAACGTTTAAATTTTACGAACAACACAAGTTGACATTAATATATAATAAAGTTAAAATCAGTGATGAAACTAATAAAAAAAGAGGAGAGAAAAGGTAGTGGCAGACTTAAAAAAAGAGATAGAAAAAAGAAGAACTTTTGCAATAATATCTCACCCAGATGCAGGTAAAACAACTCTTACTGAAAAACTGTTATTATACGGGGGCGCCATAAGACTTGCTGGTTCTGTTAAGGCAAGAAAGGCTTCAAAACACGCAGTGTCTGATTGGATGGAAATAGAAAAACAAAGAGGTATTTCTGTAACATCATCAGTAATGCAATTTAACTATAATAATTTTTGTATAAATATATTAGATACACCAGGCCATCAGGATTTTAGTGAAGATACATATAGAACTTTAATGGCAGCAGATAGTGCAGTAATGGTAATAGATGCAGCAAAGGGAGTTGAAGCACAGACTAAAAAACTGTTTAATGTATGCAGTTTACGTGGAATTCCCATATTTACATTTATAAATAAAATGGATAGAGAAAGTAAGGATCCTTTTGAATTAATGGATGACCTAGAAAATGTTTTAGGAATAAAATCCTACCCAATGAACTGGCCTATAGGCTCCGGTAAAGATTTCAAGGGAATATATGATAGAGAAAAAAGTCTAATAGAAGTATTTAACGGTGGAAATCATGGTCAAACAGCAGTAGAATCCATAGAAGGCTCTGTAGATGACAATGTTTTTAAAGACTTATTAGGTGAAGCTTTACATGAAAAACTAAAAGACGATATAGAACTTTTAAATATTGCAGGAGACCAATTTGACATAAAAAAAGTTAGAGAAGGTTCACTTACTCCTGTATTCTTTGGAAGCGCCCTCACCAATTTCGGAGTAGAGCCTTTTTTAAAAGAATTTTTAAATTTAACTACACCCCCTCTACCAAGAAAATCAGACATTGGAGAAGTAGATCCTTTTAGTGATGATTTTTCTGCTTTTATATTTAAAATACAGGCAAATATGAATCCAGCACATAGGGATAGAATTGCCTTTATGAGAATATGTTCAGGTAAATTTAAGAAGGGTATGGAAGTATTTCATTTCCAGGGAGGAAATAAAGTAAGGCTTTCTCAGCCACAACAGTTCCTAGCTCAAGATAGGGAAATAGTAGAAGAAGCTTATGCAGGTGATATACTAGGTGTATTTGATCCTGGAATTTATAATATAGGAGATACATTATGTGCTGCTAATAAAAAATTTAAATTTGAAAGCATCCCGGTGTTTGCCCCAGAACATTTCGCCAGAGTAAAAACCATAGATACCATGAAAAGAAAGCAATTTATAAAAGGTATAAGTGAGATTTCAGAAGAAGGTGCAATTCAAGTATTTAAGCAGTTAAATATAGGAATTGAAGAAATCATCATAGGTGTGGTTGGCGTTCTTCAGTTTGAAGTACTGGAATACAGAATGAAAAATGAATACAATGTAGATATAAAAGTCGACATGCTTCCTTATAGAGCTATAAGGTGGATAGAAAGTTCTACCGCAAAGGTAGAAGATCTTATTTTAACAAGTGATACTAAAAAAGTAAAAGACCTAAAAGGAAGAGACCTTTTAATATTTCAAAGTGAGTGGTCTATTAGTTGGGCACTTGAACACAATAAAGGCCTTGAGCTATCAGATATAGGTAAAACAGAATAAAATAAGCCAGCTTTAATTCTCTATCGAATTGAAGCTGGCTATTTTATTTGTAAAAATTCTATTTACTTTGAAACAGGAATAAATCCTATCTTTTTCTGCATTTTTCTAAGTACCTTGCTTGATACATAATAAGCCTTTTCTGCACCTTTTTTATATATGTCCTCTAGATATTTTTTATCTTTAAGGAACGCATTGACTTTATCCTGTATTGGCTTTAGCTCACCTATTAAAGCTTCTGCAGTATCATTTTTAAATTCAGCATAACCCTTGTCTTCATATTTTTTCTCTATTTCTTCATGGCTCATTCCAGTTACAGCACTCATTATATTTATAAGATTTTTAACTCCTGGTTGGTCATCATTATATTTTACTTTTCCAATACTGTCAGTAACACACCTATTTATCTTTCTTTTTATATCTTCTGGTTTATCCATAATAAGTATGTAGCTGTTAGGATTATCTGATGACTTAGACATTTTCTTTGTAGGCTCTTGTAAATCCATTATTTTAGCTCCATCCTCTGGTATATATGCTTCTGGCATAGTAAATGTAGGACTATATAGATTGTTAAACCTCTCTGCTATATCTCTAGTTAATTCTACGTGCTGCGTTTGATCTTTACCTACAGGAACAAGGTCTGCATTATAAATCAATATATCTGCTGCCATAAGTACAGGATAGTTTAAAAGTCCTGCACTTATAGAACCACCATTTTCGTATTTTTTAGATTTGCTCTTATACTGAGTCATTCTTTCCAATTCTCCTACATAAGTAAAACAATTTAAAAGCCATGCTGCTTCACAGTGAGTAGGAACATGGGATTGAATAAATATAGTATTTTTTTCTGGGTCTATACCTGCTGCTAAATATATTGCAAGGACTTCCAGGGTCCTCCTTCTCAAATCTTTTGGCTCCTGCCTTACAGTTATCGCATGTAAATCTACTACGCAAAAATAACAATCATATTTGTCTTGGAGTTTTACCCAATTTTTCAAAGCTCCAAAATAATTTCCTATAGTTAAATTTCCTGAAGGTTGAATGCCACTAAATATTACTTTTTTCTTTTCTTCCATGATTATTGCCTCCCTTTAAGCATTTATAAAAAAAAATCCCTATGATATAAAAATCATAGGGCGTATTTACCGCTGTACCACCTAAATTCAAAAAGATAAAATTACATCTTTTTCTCATATGGATTACAAAATATCCTGTCTTTATAACGTAAGACTTACGGTTAAAACTACTAATTTAATTCATTTTTCTCCTCAAGAATCCATTCAATTCAAGCATAATTACTGTAATTCCACCTCATACAGCTCTCTAAAAATCTGTTTTTAAATTTACTTGCCCTCTTTCAAAGGATTTAAACTATATCGAATATTATCATATATTCTACTATAAACCCGTAAAAAATGCTATGGAAATTTTTTCCTGGATTATATATATACTTTTACTTCATGCTGGCCTTCTCTTAAAAAAGGTATTATATCTTGTGAAACCTTGTTTCCATCTAACCATATTCCCTTTTCCTTGTCTTTTAAAACCTTTATGTTATAAACACACTTTCCTCTCGTATATTTCATACTAAAGCCACTCCAACTGTCTGGTATACAAGGAGAAACTGTAAATCCTAATTTTTCCTTGAATTTCATTCCAAGTATTGACTCTATTCCAACTCTATACATCCACCCTGCTGCACCTGTATACCAGCTCCATCCTCCTCTTCCGGTATGAGGCTCAACTGCATATACATCTGCTGACATAACATAAGGTTCCACTTTATAGGCCTGACAATTTAAATATGTGCTACTATGGTTTATAGGATTTATCATAGAAAATGCACTGTATGCCTTATTATTATATCCCATTTTAGCTAATGCTAAGATTGACCATATAGCAGCATGGGTATACTGACCTCCATTTTCTCTGACACCAGGCACATATCCTTTAATATAACCTGGTTCTAAATTGGATTTATCAAAAGCGGGGCTTAAAAGCAATATAATTCCCTTATCTCCTCTTATGAGATTTCTTTCTAGGGCTTCCATAGCTTCTTTCGCTCTGGACTCTTTTGCAGCACCTGATATAACAGCCCAAGATTGGGAAATTGAATCAATCTGACACTCTTCATTCATTACAGAACCAAGTGGAGTTCCATCATCAAAATAGGCTCTTCTATACCAGCCACCATCCCATGCATTTTCCTCTATATTTTCCCTTATAAATTCTTTTAGCTCTGAGTATTTATTTGAACTTTTCACATCTCCTTCAAATGTACATATAGGTATAAATTTATCCAGTATATTATATAAAAACCATCCAAGCCATACACTTTCACCCTGGCCTTTATTTCCTACAGTACTCATACCATCATTCCAATCTCCAGAACCAATAAGTGGTATATTGTGGCTCCCAAATTTAAGGGATTTTTCAATTGCTCTTATGCAGTGTTCATATATGGTTCCGCTCTCCTCTGACACCTTTGATATATTATATCTCTCGTCTTCTCCATCTTGAAGGGCATTGTCTTCCAAATACAAAGCTCTTTCAGATAATATACTGTAATCGCCTGTATTTTGTATATAGTCTTCTACTACATAAGGAAGCCACAGTAAATCATCAGAAAATCTAGTTCTAATTCCACTTTCAACAAACGGATGCCACCAATGCTGTACATCCCCCTCAAGGTACTGTCTTGAAGCACTGTATATTATGTGTTTTCTAGTTTCAGATGGATCTATATAGCAAATAGCCATTACATCTTGAAGCTGGTCTCTAAATCCATAGGCACCTCCGGATTGATAAAAAGCTGTTCTTGCCCAGTATCTGCAAGATATAACCTGATACATAAGCCATCCATTCAACATTATATTCATAGATTCATCTGGAGTATCCACTTGTATAGTTCCAAACAATTTCGACCAATACTCCTGAACCTTTTCTAATTCCATATATGCATTTTTTATACTACTATATTTTTCAACTACCCTTCTTACTTCTTCAGAGCTATCTTCCTCTCCAAATAGAATTAGTACCTCTTCTTCTGAATTTGTATCCAGTTCTACTTTTACATTCTCGGCTAAACAAGGATCAAATCCTGCTCCTACTTTATTAGAAAATTGCTGAAGTTCCAGTGCTTTAGGTTTAGATATATCTCCTCCCCTACCTATGAATTCTTTTCTACTAGCAGTATAAGAAAGTTCTTCTCCTCCTAAAATTTTCATGTAACATATTCCTTGATTAAAGTGCTCACTATATGGATTTTTAGCATATATATATTCCAATTCCTTATTAAATCCTGTACATATATACTGTGCTGTCTGCTCATGACAAACTCCCAATACTAATTTTGCGTAATAAGTTATTGAAAGCTTTCTTCTCTTTCCACTTATATTCTTTAGCTTTATTTTGAACACTTTTACGCTTTCATCCATATCAGCAAAAACATCCATTTCACCTACTATTCCATTAGCCTCATGTTTAAAATTTGAATACCCAAATCCATGTTCTATTACATATTGTCCTAAATCTCTTATAGGTTCGGGAGATATACTCCATATCTGTCCCGTGATCTCGTCTCTTAAATAGATACTCTCAGACTCCCCATCCATAACTGGATCATTTGACCAGGTTGTAAGTTTATTTTCTCTACTATTTTTATTCCATGTATAAGAAGCACCACTTTCAGAAATATGGAATCCAAACTTTTTATTTGAAATTACATTTATCCAGGGAAGCGGAGTATGCTTATGATCTTTTAGTACTATAGTATAAGCTTTTCCATCTGAAGAAAATCCTCCTACCTCGTTAAAATACTGAAGCTCTGGAAGTTGAAAATTATAAGAAGATTTATTTTCAAAGACTAAGTTTGTGTTTTCATCAATCTTCTCCATACTATCCTCTGGTAAATATGAACTATCTTCAATCTGCTCAAACAGTTCTCCTTTATCCCCATCTAGTACAAATTTAGATATGCCTATAAAGAGTTCTATATCTTCTTTATTCATAGTATCCTTGTTATATAAAAATATTCCCCCATCTATATTTTTCTTACATCTTGAAGCTTTGGAATTCACAGCATCCCCTAACTTATTTTGAAGAGACTGCATATATGAGCTATCTTGTAAATTTATAAAGACTAAATCTACCGACAACCCTTTCCACATCCAATACTCATGTGCACTTAAAAGCTGCCTTACAAGTGGCATATGATTCTCATTCCTTATAATAACAAGTACTATAGGTAAATCACCTGAAATTCCATAAGGCCATAAAGCAGACTGTCCTTTTCGTATATTTATAATATATTCTTTTCTTTGCTCAAGAGAGCTATTTAAGAATAAAATTCTTGAGGCCATTTTCTGATACATATTTATTTGATTGGATTTCACACCTAAATATTTCATTTCCATCTGAGATTCTGTCCATGACAGTTTAAATGCTCTATTTACATTACACATATCTCTATACTTATTTCCAATCTCAATTGCCTTTTCTCTGGAACTTGTAATTGCAGTAGTATAAGCTACCTTACATGTTTTTCCTGGGTCTACGGCCATTCTTACCCTAATACTTATTATAGGGTCAATTACAGCTCCTACGGACTTAGTAAGTTGCGCATCATTATCCATTGCCCTTGGATTTCTTAGATTTCTATTTCTTCCTATAAAGTTCATCCTACTAGTCTCATACTGGATAGTACCTAATTCTTCTCCTTCCACTGCTATAGTCTGCACTAACCATGGCCTCTTTTCATCTTTTTTTCTAGGTCTCCTACTTGCAAGCAAACATACAGGATTGTGTATAAATTCAGTCTCTATAAATAATTTTTGGAATGCAGGATGAACTAAATCAGCATTATAAGGTGACAAGGTTACTTCCATATAACTGGTTATTTCAACTTCTCTCCTCTTTTCCCCTGTATTTGTAATAGAAATTCTTCTCACTTCACCTTCTTCTTCCTGGCATACAGTAACTTCTGTATAAGTTCTTAAGTTTCCATCTTTTCTTCTAAATTCTGATTTATCAGGCGAAAATACTACTTCATATTCCTCTCCTTCATGTTCACAAGGTTCATAAGCAGCACTCCAATATTCATTTGAATTTATATTTTTTATATAAAAAAACATTCCCGTATCATCTTTTGTAGCATCCTCACGCCATCTATAAATTGTCATGTTCCCTCTTTTGCTATATCCACTTCCGCTATTAGTTATCATCATAGAATAATTGTTGCTAGAAATTATATTCACTACTGGTATTTCTGTACATGCTCCCGTAAACTTTCTAGCAATTATATTTTCATTCTTTACTATAGATTTTTCATTTGTACTATGTTCTTCATGATTATAGATTATATTATTAGGAATTTTCTCCTGAAGTAAAAGTTCTGCAGATTTTACCCTAGGAATTCTATGAAATCTTTCCTGAAGTACATTTTCCATAAGCACATTATCCAGTGACATAAAACTCATTCCCTGATGATGTATCATAAAACACTTTACCAGAGCATACTTTTGATTTCTTGCAAGTCTTTCCCTTGTATAATCTATAGCTTCATAAAATCCATATCTGCCCTCAGCCTTAGATTTTATAAGATTTTTTATGTTACAAAATGCACTTTTAAAATCAACCTGAAGAGCCATTAAGGATGCATAAGGTGCAATTACCAATTCGTTAATAAGTCCCCTTTTTAATCCAGCTGCCGGTATTCCAAAAGCCTTATACTGATATATAGAATTTATATCAAAGTCATAATAAGCAGATTCTGAAATTCCCCAGGGAATTCTTCTTTTTTCACCATATTTTTTTTGGGCTTTAACCACATATTCATAAGTTTCACTTAACAAGGTATTAGGGAAGCTTTTCATAATTATAAGGGGCATTAAATATTCAAACATAGTTCCAGACCAAGAAACTAATGCCTTTCCACCTCCCATAGATGCCATGGACCTGCCAAGATTAAACCAATGATTTTGTTTAATCTCACCTTTAGCTATGGATACAAAGCTAGCCTGCCTTGCCTCAGATGCTAGAAGGTCATAATAATTTTTGCCAATAGTATCCTTTTCAACATCATATCCTATAGCAAAAAGCTGTCTTTTTTTACTATAAAGCATACTAAAATTATGATCTTCATCAATGCTTTTCAATTTCCCTATTATATTTTTTACATTAGATATGAAGTTACATAAATTTAATTTACTGTCCAATAATAATTTTTTCAAATCATCTTTACATTTATTTTCTTCTTCTGAAAAATCTTTTTTATTATCTTTATCTATAAGATTAATTAATTTGTTAAAAACTTCCGGAACCTTTTTTAAAGGAATTTTAGTTGCCAATTCGTTCAATTCACACCTAAAATCATGAAATTTGTCATTTTCCTTTATAAAATAAATCCAGGGGAAGAATTCATTTAATTCATCCATAAATTTACAGGTCATATTTTTAACTTTCTCATTCCAATATAAGTTCTTACCAATCCCTATGAATTTGATACATTCTCTATTTAAATCCTGCAAGAAACTTTCTAAGGAAAATATATTTAAATTATCCTTAGAAAGTTTATCTATAAAACTATCATAAGCATATTCAATTTTAGAATTACTATATAATTCATTTTGCGCTAGCTTCAAAGTATCCTTAAATCCATCTGGCAAATTTCTATTTATTATAGGATAGCTCAGATATTCTTCCAGTGATTCTTCTGTAAGCCACATATATGCCACTAAATTTCCGCTATCAACTGTAGATATAAATCTAGGCTTTAGAGGAACTTTATTTTTTATGTCATACCAATTATAAAAATGTCCCCTATACCTTTCTAAAGACTCCATATTGGATATTATATGCTGGAGCCTATATATGAGCTCTTTTATGCCTATATATCCTAAGTCGTAAGCAACTATATTAGACGAAATTCCCATAGCCATATTAGTAGGAGAAGTTCTGTAGGCTACTCCCTTATGAGGTTCTTCCTGATAATTGTCCGGAGAGAGCCAATTACTTTCAGGTGATATAAAATCTTCAAAATAAGCCCAAGTTTCTCTTCCCAATCTTCTCAATATATTTTTTTCTTCCTTGTGAATCTCTTCCTCAGTATTTTTTCTTTCATTGCTTATGTTAAACGCAATCCATGGTGAAAAAATCCAGATTATGCAGGAAGGTATTACCAAAACAGCATCTTCTACAGAACTTCTAAAACCTAAAAAAGCTACAATAATACCTAGTACACTGCCTATCCACATAGATCTTAAATAACTTTCCAAACCCTTTTTACAAGTGGCCTCTGCATCTGCTGCAGTCTGCCATTGAAGTAAATTTTTTTTACTTATAAAAAGCCTGTAAAGAGTCCTAATTATAGCATCCATCATCAAATATGCTTGATAAGGTAGAAAACTTAGTATTAGGAAAAATTGTTCTACTACAGTTTTAAAATTACTTATTCTACCTGAAAGTCCATTTCCCTTTACAGGAGAAACTACTGTTTCAGATACATCAAAAAGTATAGGTGAAAGTATTGAAATAAAAGCTACTACCAAAAAGTCATTTAAATTTCTAAATAATATCATAGACACTATAATCAACACCATTATGGAGGGTGCTATAATACTTCTTCTTAGGTTATCTATTATCTTCCACTTTGATAACCTATTTAAAGAACTTTTTTTAAACAGCCAGGGAAGCAGCTGCCAGTCTCCTCTTACCCACCTATGAAGTCTTTTGCAGCTGGTGTTATAGTAAGCAGGATATCCATCTACAAGTTCTATATCGGTCACAAGAGCAGCTCTTGCATAAGATCCTTCTAAAAGATCATGGCTTAATACAGAATTTTCGGGTATTTCACCTTTTAAAACGCTGTTAAATGCATCTACATCATAAATGCCTTTACCCGTAAATATACCTTCGTCAAATAAATCTTCATACACATCAGAAATGGCATTTGTATATACGTCTATTCCTGTTTCACCTGAAAATATTCTAGAATGGAGCGTTTTATTTGCACTTAATACACTGACGCTTACTCTAGGCTGCATAATGCCATGTCCTCTTATTACTTTTTTACCATCACTATTCAGATAAGGTATGTTTAGTGGGTGAGCCATAGCTCCTATGAGGAATCTAGCTGTGTCTTTAGGCAATTTAGTATCTGCATCCAAAGTTATAACATACTTTACATCATATAAATTTTTTATGTCGCCACTTATAACATCATAACTTGTATTATCGTTTCCCCTTATAAGAAAGTTGAACTCCATAAGCTTTCCACGTTTTCTTTCCCATCCGATCCACTTTCCCTCTTTCTTATTATATTTTCTAAATCTGCTCAAAAAATAGAATTTATCTTTTCCATCTGCAGAATATTTCCTATTTAATTTTTCTATTTCATTTAAAGCTGTATCTACTATTAATTTATCATATTTCTTTTCTTTTTCAAAACCATCCTTAAAATCCCCCAATAGTGCAAAATACAAATTTTTTTCTTCATTTGCGAGATAATAAACCTCCATATCACCTATCAGTTTTTTAACCTGCTTAATATCGTTTATAATAGCAGGTATTACTACTACCGTACTGAACTTTTCAGGTACACCATCTCTAAATTCAATTTTAGGTATAAACCTTGGTTTTACAAGTTTATTTACACTCCAGTTGAATATGGATATAAATATATCACTTAAAGGTATAAAAAGCACAATTGCTCCTAATATGTATTTCCACAAAGGTAAATTTCCTACATAAAAATTTATACCACTTATAAGCGCATCTAAAAAAATAGTTCCAAATACAATACTACCTATATAGAAGTTAACTGTTATTTTATTTTGAGCTTTGTAATGCAAATTTTTATACTCTCTTGTACTGTTTTTTATTTTTTTCTCAAGACAGCTTATACCCTTATCGATTAAATAATACCCTACATGTTTTTCGTATTCTTCTCCACAAGCTTCTTTTGCACACTCTATAGCTTTCTTTGCTATAAAGGATTCAGGTATGTTTATATTTTTAGACAGTTTCTCTATTATATGTCTGTAATAATCCTTAGACTTAAAATCCATTTCACTGTAAATTCCTGCAGGATCCATTTTCAATATTTCTTCTACATAGGACAATCTTTCAAAATTTTCTTTCCAGTTCAATGAAGATATTTCTACCATTCCACTTATGGAATTTTCCATAGAAATCTGGCATATACCTTGCTTTTGATGATTTATATTTACCATCCTTTTAACACTGCTATCTTCTTTGTCTAACTCTTCATCTATCCATTTGTATATTTCAGCATTTCCTACAAAATTATCCCTTAATGTTTTAATGAATCCTTCTGTAAAATGGGGCGTAAATTTAATATTTTTATCCTTTAACTTATGAATTATTTCATTTTCATTCTCTTTAGAATTTATAATATCCTCTGCTTCACTTTTTGCCCTCTTTCTTTCTTTTTGCATAAATACCATACGATCAGTTATACTACTTATATTTTGAATCAAAGCTATCCTTATCATTATAGGTATTGCCCAGAGTTCTCCACTTTTTAGTATCGTGTTTTCCTGATATGCATTTATGAATGTCTCTATGGTATCTTCTTTTACAGTTCCTTGAGTTTTCGATAACATTTCCCTAGCAATGTAATATATTCTAGGAAAACCCTTCATAATACCTTCAGTCATTACAGGAAGATTTTTGTAATATTTTTCAGACATATTATTTTTTATATCTTTGTATTCCTTTTTTACCAAATACAAATTATCTAAAAGCCATTCCGCACAGGATACTATTTCCTCTCTATTTTTAATTTCTTCATCAAAAAAATTGTATCCAGCTAAAATCCTTCCGTAACTTTTATCCAAACTCTTTATTAATTGCTTCTTGCAGCTTTTTCTTTGAACTGCAGATGGAACAGTTGATATTTCTCTAGCATATTTTTTTAATTCTTCTCTATCAACAATTAGTGTAGAAATATCCTCTCCTACATTTTCATTCCCACAATCAACCCTATTGAGTTTGTTATAAGTCATTATGAGCAATAAAATTATCCCTATACCTATAATGCATACAATGTAAAGCATAAAAAATCCATCCTTTCCTGTGAAAAAGAATTTTGCTTTGATTATTGTTCCCAATAAAAGCACAAAATATTAATTCACACTCAGGATGGATTTAAATTATAACATTATTTCATTTTCTATTAGATCATCAAAGGTTTGCCTTTTAGCAATTAGCCTTGCCTTTCCTTCCTTTACTAAAACTGCCGCAGGCTTTAAAATCTTATTATAGTTACTAGACATAGAATATCCATAAGCTCCTGTGGTAAACACAGCTAATATGTCACCGCTTTTGCTTTCCGGGAGCTCCACATCTTTTATCAATATGTCTCCCGATTCACATGATTTTCCAGCTATAGTAACTGTTTCTTTTGCGCCGTCATTTACTCTATTTGCTAGAACACACTCGTATTTTGCACCATATAAAGCCGGTCTTATATTGTCCGCCATGCCTCCATCTACAGATACATATTTTCTTACTCCTGGAATATTCTTTATAGAGCCTATAGTATAAAGAGTTGTTCCCGCATTACCAATTATAGACCTGCCAGGTTCTATAACAAGCGTAGGAAGTTTTAAATCAAGCTCTTTAGCTTTTTCCTTTGCCTTTTGAAGTATAATACTGCAAAAATCTTCTACAGATTTAGGTTTATCCCCTTCGGTATAGTATATTCCAAATCCTCCACCAAGGTCTAATTCCTCTACTTCACAGCCCAATTCATCTTTTATTCTTTTAACTAAATTTAACATAATTTCAACTTCGTCTTCATAAGGTTTTGTCTCAAATATTTGAGAACCTATATGACAGTGGATTCCTGCAAATTTTAAATTAGGAAAATCAACTGCACTTTTTATTATATTCATAACTTCATCATTTAACACAGTAAAACCAAATTTAGAATCTATCTGACCAGTTTTTATATAGTCATGGGTATGAGCTTCTATTCCTGGTGTCACTCTAAGGAGTATTTCTTGTATTTTTCCATATTTCCTTGCTGTAGAATTTATCTTTTCCATTTCATAAAAGTTATCTACTACAAATTTGCCTACACCTAACTTCACTCCCATTTCTATTTCATCTAAGGTTTTATTGTTTCCATGAAAATAAATTTTTTCCATAGGGAAGCCACTCTTTAAAGCAGTATACAATTCTCCATCTGACACTACATCCAAGTAAAGGCCTTCGCTGTTTATTATTTGACACATAGCTAGAGTTAAAAAGGCTTTACCTGCATAAGTGACCTTATTAGCTTTACCAGCCTCAAAAGATTTGTAATATCTCCTGCACCTATCTCTTACTAATTCTTCATCCATTACATAGAGAGGAGTCTTAAATTCTTTCACTAATTCCCCTGTACTCATCCCACCAATGTATAAAACATTGTTTCTGATTTCCATGCTACCCATCATTTTCACACTGGTTTCCTCCTAAAAGTTTTTAAGTATGCTTTTAATTTCATAAACATACTCCTAAATACACGTCAAGATTCATAATAACTATCAATAAATTTTACCCGAATAAAACTATAAATTAAATTCTTTTGCTACTACATTTATAGTCTTCATTTTATCTTCTTGTTTTATAGCACAAGTAATTCTTATCTCAGATGTAGTTATCATCTTTACACCTATATTGTTTTCTTTAAATAATTTAAGCATCTTTGAAACTACTCCAGATGTAGTTTTCATTCCTATACCAACTATTGAAAATTTAGTAATGTTTTCATCTATATCAACCTTAGTTTCTTCATTGAAATAGCTTTTTAAAATAGCAAGACAGTCTTTTAAATCAACTTTTGGTACAGTAAATGATATATTCACCTTTCCACTTACAGGTGCAGTTTGGCTTATCATATCTACATTTACTCTCTTTTCTGCTATCTTCTCAAATAAATTGGAAATAATGTTTATGTCGTTATCAATATTTGTTAATGTTATTGCTGCATCTTCATCACTTGTTGCAAGTCCTGTTACTGGTTTACTCTCTAAATTCATACTATCTACCCCCTTAATAACTGTTCCTCTTATATCACTATTGCTTAATCCCACATATACAGGTATATTATACTTTTGAGCTAATTCTATAGATCTAGAATGCATAACTTGAGCACCTAAACTTGAAAGTTCAAGCATTTCCTCATAATCTATTTCATCTAGCTTTTTAGCATCTTTATATTTTCTAGGATCTACACTGTATATGCCATCTACATCTGTATATATTTCACAACTTCCTTTTAGTTTTACAGCTATTGCAACAGCGGAGGTATCTGACCCTCCCCTTCCTAGAGTAGTTATATCTCCTTTATCATTTACACCCTGGAAACCTGCTGCAATTACAACTTTTCCTTCATCCAAACTTTTCTTTATTTTTTCTCCATTTATATCACATATAAGAGATTTGCCGTACTGTCCGCTAGTTTTTATGCCAATTTGATAAGCTGTATAACTTACAGCATCACATCCTAAATCTTTGATAGCCATAGCAAGCAGTGCACAGGACATCATTTCGCCAGTAGACAAAAGTGCATCTAATTCTCTCTTATCTGGGGTATCTGTAATTTTTTTAGAAAGGGCTATTAAGTCATCTGTAGTATCTCCCATAGCTGATACTACAACTACTAGACTGTCTCCATTTTCAACCCTACTAACTACCGTTTTTGCTACATTTTTTATCTTCTCTGGAGTTCCTACTGAACTCCCTCCATATTTCTGAACAATAATTGCCATAATACTCCTCCCTAAATTGTTGATTGTAAAAAAATAGTGTAGTAAAGGAACACAACACCTATACTACACAAACATGCATGGTCGTGTACCTTTGTAGCTCTCCACTAAAAGTATATCCATTAAATCATATAAAATGAATATGCCTTTTCAATGACAGCTTTGAACATATTATGTACAAAGCCAAAAACAGTTTCGCCAAACTAGTTTTTTCGGCTGCAGCTCCTTTCTTTATTTTTCAACGTCCGCCGACTAAAAATAAATACTGATAGTTACAGCACCTCTACCCTAAGGTAACTAATTTATTAAATTGTTCTAAGTTTATCACAAATATTTAATGATTTCAACTATTTTTTTACTCTAAATCCTTTAGAACCAGATATGACCCTTCCTATGGTAATTATTTTACCAGTTATACAATCCCTACATTGGGCAGGAGTATCACCTGTGCAAATTTTACCTGGATAGAGTGCATAAAGTTTCCTATACACACCTTCCGTTACATTTGGCATAACTACATTAGCACCACTCTGAAGAGCTATAGTTCTTCCTCTTGGATTTAAAGTTTCCATAGCTGTTGTACCGGGAAGATTAATATCCGGCATAATCAGTCTGCTTATAGCCATAACTTTAAGAGCATTTATGAACGTTCCACCTTTTTCATCTCTTAAAGGTGTATCTGCATTTGGAATAAAAGGCCCTACTCCTACCATATCTGCGTCTATTTCTTTAAAAAATAATATATCCTCTGCAAGCGACTCAAAAGTTTGTCCAGGAAGACCTATAAGACATCCTGTACCAACTTCATATCCTAACTTTCCAAGATCTTTCAAGCAGCGCTTTCTATTTTCATAACTCATCCCGGGGTCCATTTTTGCATACAATTCCGGATCCGTAGTTTCTATCCTTATTAAATATCTATCTGCTCCAGCTTCTTTAAAAGCTTTATATTCTTCAAAAGTTTTTTCACCTATACTGAGAGTTACAGCTATGTCCATTTTTTTTATATTTGATATTATGTATTTTAGCTTATCTACCGTATAGTAATCGTCTTCTCCAGACTGCAAAACAACTGTTTTGTAGCCGTACCCTACTGCTTTTTTTGCTAATTCAATTATTTTATCCGGCTCTATTCTATACCTTTTAATATTTTTATTATCACGTCTAAGTCCGCAGTACATGCAATTTCTTTTGCATATATTAGAAAATTCTATAAGTCCTCTTAAATGCACTTCATCCCCTACATATTTTTTTCTTACTCTGTCTGCCGCTTTAAAAAGTTCTTCATCATGCTCTTTACTGTTAAATAATTCAACTATTTCACTTTTATCAAGTGTATGATTTAATTCAGCTTTTTCAATTGATTCTAGTAATTTATCCCCCATAGCCCATATCTCCTTTATCAAGTGATTCTTAGGTTCAGATGGAGTTTGCTTATAAGGATTACTCTCTCCAGCTAAACCTTAGAAGAACTTATCCAGACGCGTAGCAGTGCTTATCCCCCCACTTTGGTAGAAAAGCAGATTCCAAATCTTTGATTTGGTGATAGTCGCTTTCGCTGTGTGCGATGGGAGTATTAGCAATGGTAGCAATTGGATAAACAAACACTAAGCTTCAGGATAATTTATTTAAACCTGAAGCTTAGTAAACTTTTAATTAATCGAGGAAGTCTTATACACATATAATTCATGCAGTGCCCTTGTAGCCATTATATATTTTAATGTATTTTCATTTTTTTCACAGGTATCTATCATTATAACTGCATCAAATTCTAAACCTTTGGCAAAATAACTTGGAAGTACAACTTCACCGCTGGAATAAATCATATCTTCTCTATCGAGCACATTTATATGAATTCTTGCTTTTATTAAATTACCTATAGCTTCTGTGTCTTTTAAATCCCTGCAAATTATGGCTATACTTTCATAACCTCTTTCTTTTAATTTTACAACATTATCGAGTATTTTGTCCACAAGTTCTTTGGAATTATCTGCCCTTTTTTCCACAACTTTTTTTCCACTTCTAACTAGAGGTACGGTTTTATCCCCATCTAGATATTTATTTGCATAATCAATTATTTCATTTGTGGATCTATAGCTTTTATTTAATGAAAAACGCTTTATCTCTAAATCCGGAAGTATGCTTTCCAATTTCTCCACGGCAGGTATCTCTTTTGAAAATATAATTTTCTGATTGGTATCTCCTACTATAGTAAAAGATCTGCACCTTGTAAGTTCATAAATAACCCGAAACTGCAGCGGAGAATAATCTTGCGCTTCATCTATCACTATATGTCTTACTTCATCTCTATATCTTAACCCTTCCAACTTTATTTTTAAATATAAAATAGGAGCTAAGTCATCATAAATCAGCAGTTTATTTCCATTAAAATCATTGTATAATGTAATTACATCAGGATTTTTAAGCCAGATTAACTTATTTTTTTTGATATTAATTACTTCTTTTACTACATCTCTTATATCATTTCGTCTTTTATACTCCAGCTCATTTCCACAATCATTTAGTTCATTTTCCGTTAGACTCTTCACCTTATTCTCATATTCTTTTTGTATAGATATTATTAGCCTGTTTCTTTCATCCCTTACTTTTGAGTATATGACTCTTTTTATCCTGGCACTTCTCTTAAACAGAGGCATATCCTTAAAATAATAATTAAACATCTTATCTATGTCTTCTCCAGATATTATAAGTTTATCGTAAAAATACACATCCTCTATCTTAAAACAATCTTTTTCCAAGCCGCCAATAAAATCATCTATATCCTGCACATATTGTAAAGAACCCTTATACTTAATTTCTTCAGAAAAATCTTTTTGGTGACTTAATACTTTTTCCATATAATCCTTAAAATCCATTATATAAGGCACATTTAGCATATCCTCTGCAAATTCTCTGAAAGTAATTTGAGTAACCTTTTCCTCTCCTAAACTTGGAAGTACAAGTGAAATATAATCTATAAATATGCTATTAGGACCTAATATCAGTACCTTTCCTTGAAGAACCTTTCTATAATTGTATAATAAGTAAGCTACTCGATGCAGTGCTATAGTAGTTTTTCCACTTCCTGCTACTCCATTTACCACAATAGCTCCTGTTCTAGGCTGTCTTATTAAATTATCCTGTTCTTTTTGTATAGTCATTACAATATCTTTTAACTTTTCACCAGCATTTTTGCTAAGTACCATTTGCAGGATTTCATCTTTTACATCTATGCTGGAATCAAACATACCTACTAGATTAGATTTTTTTATAATAAATTGTCTCTTAGAAAGCACTTCTGTTTCTACTTCTCCCATAGGAGATGTATATTTTACAGCTCCCAGTTTACCTGCATAAAACAAAGCAGATACAGGTGATCTCCAGTCAATTACAATAGGTTCGTAACTTTTCCTTCCTGTCACACCAAATCTACCTATGTATATTTCTTCCTCTCCATAATTATCCTTAAACCTTACCTTTCCAAAATAAGGTGAATTGCTCAGTATAGTAAGTTCTTTTATGCTTTTATTTACTAGCCTATACTGTTCTTCTTTTTCGTACATTTCATGGTTAAAATATTCTATAACCTTATCTTCATCATCTTCGTACTGTTCCAAATTTTTTTCTCTTAGCTTTAAAATATAGTCTATTACTTTTTTTCTAATATCAATGTATTCTAAAATTTGTACCTCAATTTCCTTTAAGACTTCTTTTAATTTTTCCCTTTCAAGATTGAACTCGACTTCTTTCTCCAATTCCTTTTTTAAATCGTCTCTATACATATTACTATCTCCATTTCATAAGTTAACCATTAGGCATTTTCAAAGAAATAACCAGTAAGTATTCTAGCCTATTTTCTTTGAAATGCCTTAGATTAGTCCATAATCAGAGTTTTGTATCCTGAGTTTCCTGTTTTTTGTCATTATATTCTTTTATTATGTCCATAAATTCCTCTCCCATTAGAGTTTCTTTTTCAATTAGACTTTCAGATATCTTTGTGAGTAAATCCTTATTGTCTTTAATAATACTTCTTGCCTTTTCATGGCATCCTTTTATTATTTTTAATGTTTCATCATCTATAATAGAAGCTGTTTCCGCACTGCAATTTTGTACCGGTCTTCCATCCAAATATCTATCCTGCATTGACTCTAAACCCATCATATCAAATCTATCTGTCATTCCATACATAGTCACCATGCTCCTAGCTGTTTCTGTAGCTCTTTCAATATCATTAGATGCACCTGTAGATATACTGTTAAACTCTACTTCTTCCGCAGATCTTCCTCCTAGCATGACACATATCTTATCTATCATTTCTTCCTTACTAACAAGATATTTTTCTTCTGTAGGAAGCTGCATAGTATAACCTAGTGCACCCATGGTCCTCGGAACTATAGTTATCTTATGTACAGGATCCGTATGTTTTAATAATGCAGCCACAAGTGCATGACCCACTTCATGAAAAGCAACAGCTCTCTTTTCAGTATCAGATAAAATCCTATCCTTCTTTTCTTTGCCAGCCATAACTACTTCTACTGATTCTTCTAAGTCTTCCTGAATTACTTCTTCTCTGCCATTTTTTACTGCCCTTAAAGCAGCTTCATTTATCATATTAGCCAAATCTGCTCCTACCGCTCCAGGAGTCGATTTTGCTATAGAATTTAAATCTACAGCTTCTGAAACTTTAACTCCCTTAGTATGGACTTTAAGTATATTTTCTCTGCCCTTTAAATCAGGCCTATCTACTATAACCCTCCTATCAAATCTTCCTGGTCTTAAAAGTGCCTTATCAAGTACTTCCGGTCTATTGGTAGCTGCTAAAATTACAACTCCTTTAGAAGAATCAAATCCATCCATCTCTGCAAGAAGTTGATTCAACGTTTGCTCCCTTTCATCATTTCCAGATACGTTGCCACCTCTACTTTTACCTATAGCATCTATTTCATCTATAAATACTATGCAAGGAGCTTTTTCCTGTGCCTGTTGAAATAAATCTCTAACTCTAGATGCCCCCATACCTACAAACATCTCTACAAAAGCAGAACCTGATATAGAGAAAAATGGGACTTTAGCTTCTCCTGCTACAGCCTTTGCAAGAAGAGTCTTTCCTGTTCCCGGTGGTCCTACAAGGAGTGCTCCCTTAGGAAGCCTTGCACCTATTGATACATATTTTTGAGAGTTATGCAAGAAATCAACTATTTCAATTAGAGACTCTTTAGCTTCTTCCTGTCCTGCCACATCATTAAAGTTCACGCCAGTTTCATTTTCCGCATATATTTTAGCAGTATTCTTTCCAAATGACATAACTCCACTGCCCATTTTTTTATCTAATCTTCCCATTAAAATACTTCCAAAAAACATAATTATACTTATGGGTAAAATCCAATTTGTAAAAAGGCTTCTCATTAGAGAGCTTTCCTGCGACACACCTTCATACTGAACTTTGGCATCATTTAACTTTTTAATTAAATCCTGATCATCTACCCTTTCAGTATAAAGTATTTTCCCTTTGTGATCTTTATCCTTATCCTTAGGGGTTATTATTAACCTATCCTTGGATATTTGTACATTAGATATTTTATTTTGGTTAATATAATTTATAAAATCACTATATTTTACGTGCTCATATTTTAATTGACTAGAGTATTCATTCACTATAAACACAATTATAACAGCTAATAGTGAATAATATATAACGTATTTGAATTTATTACCTTTAAATTTTTTGCTATTAAACATATGTAAGCCTCCACTTTATTTCAACTCGTAATCTATTTATATTATAGCAATAAATACTCTTTTTCCTACTAGTATTTACAAAATATTTTTAAAGTTATTTTTAACCAAATACCTATACTGTTTGCAAGTAACCACTAAATTTATTCATCAAAAAGAAATACTATCAAAATTTTTGATAGTATTTCTAAAAATTGAAGTATTATATTAACACAGGTTTCTTTAGTACGCTTTTCCCCAATAAACTAATTTATCAGCTTTTTTACCACAGCATACGCAGGTATCTGAAATATGTTCTTGTTCAAATGGAATGCATCTTGAAGATGCACCAGTAACTTCTTTAATTTTTTCTTCACATTTAGCGTCTCCACACCACATAGCCTTTACAACACCTATTTTATTTTCCATTATATCTTTAAACTCTTCCATGTTTACAGCATTATTTGTATTGCCTTTTATAAGATTTTTTGCCTTTTCAAACATACCATCATGAATTTTATCTAAAAGATCTGGTATATCTTTCTCTAAGTTATCCATGGATACTATTATCTTTTCTCCACTGTCTCTCCTTACAAGTACAACTTGATTTTTCTCAATATCCTTTGGTCCTACTTCAAGACGTATAGGAACTCCCTTCATCTCATATTCACTAAACTTCCATCCAGCCATTTTATCACTGTCGTCAAGTTTAACCCTTGCAAATTTAGCTATTCTACCTTTTAGTTCATTTGCCTTATCCAGTACTCCTTCTTTATGCTGTGCTATAGGTACTATAATTACCTGAGTAGGAGCTATTCTAGGTGGAACTACAAGTCCATTATCGTCTCCATGTACCATTATTATTGCTCCTATAAGACGGGTTGTTACGCCCCAGGAAGTCTGGTATACATATTGAAGTTTTCCTTCTTTATCTGAATACTGCATTCCAAAAGATTTTGCAAAGTTCTGTCCTAAGTAATGGGATGTACCAGCCTGAAGTGCCTTTCCATCATGCATAAGTGCTTCTATAGTATATGTAGCTTCTCCTCCTGCAAATTTTTCACTGTCAGTTTTCTGTCCCTTTAATACTGGAATAGCCAGTACTTTTTCACAAAGATCCGCATATACATTTAGCATCCTTGTAGTCTCTTCTTGGGCTTCCTTCTTAGTTTCATGTATAGTATGACCTTCCTGCCATAAAAATTCTGTAGTTCTAAGGAAAGGTCTTGTAGTCTTTTCCCATCTAACTACGGAGCACCACTGATTGTAAAGCTTAGGTAAATCTTTATAAGACTGAACTATCTTAGCATAATGTTCACAAAATAATGTTTCTGATGTTGGACGAACACATAATTTTTCTGTAAGTTCTTCATTACCACCATGAGTTACCCAGGCAACTTCTGGTGCAAATCCTTCTATATGATCTTTTTCTTTTTGAAGAAGACTTTCAGGAATAAATAAAGGCATATATACATTCTGATGTCCTGTTTCCTTAAATCTCTTGTCTAAATAACTCTGAATATTTTCCCACATAGCATAGGCATAAGGACGTATTATCATACAGCCTCTTACACTTGAATAATCAGCTAATTCTGCTTTTTTTACAATGTCTGTATACCACTGTGCAAAATCTTCATCTCTTGATGTTATTTGTTCTACCATCTTTTTACTCAATTTTAATTACCTCCAAAATTTCAATTTAGTGCAGATAGTTTTTCTTTGAAATATAAAAAAGCCTCCAATCCCAAAAGGGACCGAGGTTACGTCGGCGGTACCACCCTGATTAATATATTTAAAATATTAAACATATTCTCTCAATTATAATTATAACGGCAATTACCGCTGTATTCTAACAGAACTCAAAGGTAGGTTCAAAATGTACATTTAGAAACTTTCACCAACCATTTCCTCTCTTAAAAAAATATCATTTCTACTAATCCTCTTCTTTGCATATCACTATATTTAGTTAAACTCTTTCTATATAATAGAATATAGGAAATTTATTGTCAATATATTTTTTGAAATTGGAGTTTCTCCAAATATTATGTGTCTAAAAATATTCTTATTTTTTAAACAGCTGTTGATATATTTTACCAAATCAAATTTTTAATAAACTAACAAAAAAAACTGCATAATAAAATTTAGGAGGTAAATTCATATGAAATTCAAAAAATTTATTGTATTAATTCTTTCTATTTTTTTAATTGGTGCATTTATCCCAAACGTACATGCTTTTTTAACTAATACTTATTATGTAAAAAACTCAAAAATACCACATCATCTTTATGTAATTTACCAAAATGATCTAACTCCTGCAGAAAAAACTATGGTAGTCACCCTTCAGGGAATAATATCAAATAAGTCAAATTCTCAAATATATACCTTGAATAAAAATCAACCTGATTACAAAATATGGCTAGATGATTTAAAAGCAAATTACGGAATAACCTATACTATAGTAAAAGATCCCTGGTATTTGTTAGATAAATTTAAATCACTAGTATCTGGATATGTACTTTACAGCAGTTATCCTGAAAAAAACCCTTCTATTAACAACGCCTGCTCTCTTGCAGCATTAAAAAATTCTATAGTTATAGATACACCTATAGAAGATAGGGTTAAAAATGCAGGAATTAAAATGCAGGGCAATTGTGTAAACACCGATAAATATTGGGCTTATAATAATTTGTGGAATTCAGGACTAAACCATTCCGTTGTAATTGAGCTGTCTCCAAATAAAAATGCCTCTCTTAGAGATTATGGCATCATGAGTAAATGTTTAGCGTTTTATGAAGATGATTTAAAAGATTTCTCACTAAGGGATAAAATTTTTGGAACTATGGAAAAAGACTCTACGTGCCTTGGATGGGGACCTGATGAACACGGTAATGTAAGTGCTGCTTCTAAAAATGGAGTAAGTATGGTTCCTGCAGATTGGTCTTACAATTTAACAGTGTTAAGTGCCTTTCCATCAGTACCTTTAACACAAAAAAGTAGTGTAAAGCCTGATAAAAAACTTTTCTCTCAACCTATACACTATGTAACTTTTATAATGTCAGATGGAGATAACCAGCAGTGGAACCTTGGGAGTAATTATGGATCTGAAAAATGGTATGGCTCTCCTAAAAAAGGTAGTTTTAATATGGGATTCAGCATAAGTCCTTCTATACATGAACTGGCACCTACTGTCTTTAAACTGTATTACAAAAATGCATCTTCAAATTCTTATCGAGATAACTTTGTGGTATCACCTTCTGGTAATGGTTATATGTACCCTAGTAAGTTTAAGGAAGATTCTTTAAATGCATATTTGAAAAGATTAAACAATTATATGTCAGATGTAGATGAAAGGTATATATCAGTTTTAGATGATTGGTCACTTTATGATATTAAATTATGGGATAAATACACTGCTTGTTCAAATATCGATGGCATATTCTATCTCAATTATAATAAGCAAAATGACTATAAAGGTAAAATTATATGGAGTAATGGAAAGCCAGTGGTATCCTGTAGAGATGTACTCTGGTCTGGACTGGAAGAGGAAGATGCTCTTATAAATAACATAAATAATTATGTTGCTAAAGGCTACACCAACATATCCAAACCTAAAGCCTATACGTTTGTATACGTCCACGCGTGGAGTAAATCTATGAATGATGTAGAAAAAGTAGTAACCAAGTTAAATAGAAATCCTAAAGTAAAAGTTGTTCCGCCAGATACATTTATGGATATTATGAAAAAGAATATCAGGAAATAAGCTCTATAGAGTTTCTAAGCAAAAGTCAACTTATACTCCGGATATTTTTAGTAATTAAAAATTAATAATATGTGCCATTAAAGAATTGTCACAGTGGGCTAATTTTCAGAAAAAGTTTCACATCCCATTTTTAGTACTTGTCTATACATATTTTGCATAGCTATGAATTGGCCGCCAACGAAAAATCCAGTATCGAATATATTTACGTGCTGCACTTTAATAATTGCAGGTATAGTTACATTATTAAATTTAAATGCAATTGATAATATATCGTCTTTTTCAAAACTTATATTGGAGATAAATGATATCCCATTAACAGAAATGTTTACACCTAGCACGTCTAAATTTACTTCTTTCAAATTTATGCTTTCAATTTTAAAATTATAATTATACTTATATCTTTTATCAGCTCTTTTTTCTTTTTTAAATATTGCATCTTTTTTATCTGAAAAATTTTCTATCACTTGCTTTACCCCCATATTAATACTGTTCTTATCGGCAAAATTCATGTTATTTATTTAATCGTAGACTAATTCTTTTATTTTATCTATAACACAAAAATACCATTTTTATTTTAAACAAAAATGGTATTAATTTCAATCAATATTAACATAATTTAGTATAATATGCTAAAATTTTTTATATAAATAAATAGTGAGATGGAATTATGATTCTATCAATTTTTAAATAACTTTTCTAAAAATGAAGAAGCTTTATTAGTTTTTATTGGAAAATAAATCTCCTCTGTATCTTCTGTTATAGGTTTAAACTCATAGCCCTGTGATTTATAGTACTTTATTATTTCAGGGAGAGCAATGCAAGTATTTTTATGCATATAATCGCAGTGCATTAAAAGTATTACTGGATTGTGCTTATCTGGATCTTTAGTAGCCTCTTTGACTAGTTTATACGGTGGAATCTTTGGATTAATTCCATCAGATGCCTGTATGTTCCAGTCATATATTTTAAAATTATTGTTGTGCAATTTCTCTAAAAAGTTTTTGTTTAGGTGTTTCCTGCTCCCTCCTGGGAACCTTATTAAGTGACTTTCCTTCCCTGTAACTTTCTTTATTAATTCGTTAGATTTATTCATTTCATCTATAAAACTGTCACCATTTTTGTATATTTTTCTATATTTATGAGTATATGTGTGAAGTCCTATACTGTGACCTTCACTATATATTCTCTTTACTACCTGTTCATTATCTTCTATTTGATTACCTATTAGAAAAAATGTGGCTTTTACATTGTTCTCCTTTAGTATATCTAGAAACTTATCTGTAAGTTTGCTAGGTCCGTCATCAAAAGTTAAGTAAATTATTTTTTTATTATCCTTCTGTAAATCTTCATTCAAGTTATGTTTTGAATTATTTGCAAAAACCACATTGGAGTTTATTGTCATAAAAAATATGCACATAAACACAGCTGCCCTGACAAATATGTTATTTTTATATTTCAACCTATAAGCCCTCCTAATCTAAGTCTTTAACTGAATTTTTATTGCTTTTTAACCACTCAGACCAACTAGTATTAAAATTATCCTTATTTTCTTTTGCGTATTCATAGAACTTCTTTATAAATTCGGATCTCTCTGAGGATTTACTTCCAACTTTATGAAAAGGCTTAAGCAAATTTTTTCCTCCAAGCAAAATCTGTCTCTCCATTATATCTTCCAGACTTACATCTTTAGCATTTTTCATAATATCATACATTGTCATAAAAGTAGTAGTCCTTCCAATTCCAGCTTTGCAGTGAAAATGCATCCATGTACCTGGCGGTGTTTTCTTTACAATACTTATAAAATAATCCACCATTTCATCTGTAGGTCCTTCTGTATCTGTAACAGGTATTCTTACATAGGACATTTTATTTTCTTCTGCAAGTTCCCTCTCATCTTGAACTTTAGTTGGAATTATTTCTTTTTTTTCAATATCAAGTTCTTCATTTAATTTGATACCTTTTAACTTTTCGCTTTCATCCTTTAATACCTGATTCTTAGTAAGTCCCTTATTTGCATTATTTTTTTCTTCTCCTACCCAGCTAACTGCCAGATCGTTTATAAAACCATGAGACTCTTCCCTTAAATCTACTACTAATATAGGTACATTGCCTATTTCCTCTTTCACTATTTTTATATTCTGACCTGTAAACTGTGCACTGCCTGAAGCATTTAGTGAAGATAGTCCTTTTAAGTTTATAGACTTACCATAAGTTTTAATATTATCTGTAGTTTTTCTAAATCTCTTAGGAATCTTATCTTTCTTTTTAGAGTCTATTTTAAGTTGTACATTTCTATTTTGTATTTGTTCAAGCTGCACATTTTTATTTTGCATTCCTGTAACTTCCCTGGAATATACTACAGGTACTCCAAGTAAAGATACCAAAAACATAGTGCACATAAAAACACTTAATTTTTTCTTCATACCTTACCACCTCTTTTTTATTAATCATTGATATATTTTTTCAATATTTGATAAATAATATCTCTGCTTATTATGTGTATATTTTTTTATTCAATGCTAAAAATAACTATGTATTTTGAATCTAAGGAGGGTATTTTTATGGCTAAAGCAGGAATGAGAAGGCCCAATCCAAGTGACCCTCATGGTACTGAAAGTAATAAAAAGATGAAGTCTAATAAAAATACTGTAAAACCTGTTAAGGAAATCCAGGGAAAAGCTAAAACTGGAAATAAAAAAGCAGGATTAATTTAGGAGGTAATATAAATGACAAAGGACAGCCAACCTGATAACAAAAAGGCAAGAACTAAAAAAAGTAAAGGCCAAATACCTATTACTGAAGAAGGACAAAATCATAATAAAAACAATAAAAAGAAATCTACAAAATAGAAACATTAAAAACGGGAGAAGTCATATAATGACTTCTCCCGTTTTTAATTAACTAAACATTTTAAGCAGTAATGTTGCTATAACAACCATAGATGCTCCGCCAATTCTTGTAGATATTTGTGAAAATGGCATAAGTTCCATACGATTTGCTGAAGACAAGATTGCTACATCACCTGTACCCCCAAGTCCACTGTGACATGCTGTAACTAAAGAAGATTCAATTGGATACATATTTATATACTTACCAATAAAAAATCCTGATGCCATCATTGACAAAACTATGGATATACAAATAATAATGTATGCTGGTGTGATTGCTCTAACCAAATCACTAAATGGAGTATATAATACACCAATGCCAACTAACAACGGGTAAGTTAAGCTTGATGATACAAATTTATACAAATGATGAACACCTTGTTCTGTTTCAGGTGGTATAACATTAAGATACTTAACTATTGCTGCAGTAAATATCATAATGATAGGTGCTGGTATTCCTATAAGTGGACTAGTTAAAAGACCAAATACATAGAAAGTACAAGCAATTAAAAGACCGCTCCCCATAAGCTTAAAATCAACAGGTTTTTCAGCTTTTTGTTCTGCAAGTATTTCATTATCTTCTTTTGTCTTTACTAACAGTCCATTACCAGTAAGGTCTGGTCTCTTTTCAGCATAACGTTTCAATACTCCAGCACTTACTATAGCAACAATATTTCCAAGTACTGCCGCTGGAACTAGTTTTGCAATAAGGAGACTTTGAGGTTGGTGTAAAATTTCTGAATATCCCATAGTTAGTGGCAATATTCCTTCTCCAATTCCTCCATCAAGTATAGGGGCTACAATATAGAAAAAAGTATAACCTGGCTTATATCCAAATAATAAGCCCACTAACATTCCACCTGCAATTGCCATAATAGTTCCTACAACTAAAGGAACAAACATCCTGACAAAACCTTTTATCAGTACTTTCCTATTCATTCCTAATATACTTCCTACAACCAAGCATGAAATATATAAATATAAGAAGTTAGAATTTTTCATTATTCCGGTAATCGCTTTCATGGATGTTGTGTTAAGCAGTTTAAAATATACCATCATAGAAGGTATTATTATTGATAAAATTGCAGCACCACCAATGTTTTTTAACACTGGAAGCTTTGATCCAAGGTCTCCGAAAAGTGTTCCTAAAACTATGATTATTGCAAAACCACCTATCATATCTGCAGGAAGTTTTTTTGTTACTGAAGCAAAATAGATTATTGCCGCCAGTACAATAAATATTGGAAGAGGTGTAACCCCCACTTTATAATTTACAACTTTTGAAATAAAATTATTATTTTTAGATTTAGGCATGTTAATTGTACCTTGCACGTAAATTCCCCCTTGTTTTCATATTCCCAACATTAAATTTCAAGCAAAGTCTTAGTATGTTTTTCAACCATCTCTGGAGTGACATTCTTTTTCCTTGCAGCACCTGTATCAATAGCAGCTTTTGCTACATATGCAGCTACTTTTGGAGCTATTCTCAAGTCAAAAGCGTTAGGTATTATATAGTCTGGTTTCAATTCTTCCTCGCTTACAAGTTCTGCTATTGCATATGCTGCAGCTATTTTCATCTCATCATTTATTTCACTTGCCCTTACATCTAAAGCTCCTCTAAATATTCCTGGAAAAGCAAGTACATTGTTAACCTGATTTGGAAAATCTGACCTTCCTGTGCATACCACTTTAGCTCCAGCTTTTATAGCTAAATCAGGAAGTATTTCTGGATTTGGATTTGCCATTGCCATAATTATTGAATCTTTATTCATAGACTTTACCATTTCTTCAGTTACACAATTAGCTACAGATACTCCTAAAAATACATCTGCGCCTTTTAAAACATCAGCAAGAGTTCCTTTCTGAAGATTAGGATTTGTTATTTCTGCCATTTCATCCTTAAACTTATTCATTCCAATTGGTCTTTTCTTATATATAGCACCTTTAGTGTCGCAAAGTATTACATTTTTTGTTCCCATCTTTATTAAAAGTTTTGTAATAGCAGTACCTGCTGCTCCTGCTCCATTTACAACAATTTTTAAATCTTCAAATTTTTTATTTACTATCTTTAATGCATTTATAAGACAAGCTGATGAAACAACTGCCGTTCCATGTTGATCGTCATGAAATACAGGGATGTTACAAACTTCTTTAAGCTTTGATTCAATTTCAAAGCATTCTGGAGCTTTGATGTCCTCTAGATTTATTCCTCCAAAAGTTGGTTCCATAAGTTTTACAGCTGCTACAATCTCATTGATATCCTTACTTTCCAGACATATTGGAAATGCATCTACTCCAGCAAAAGTTTTAAATAAAACGGATTTTCCCTCCATAACAGGAAGCCCTGCACCTGCACCTATATTGCCAAGTCCAAGAACAGCTGTGCCATTTGTTACAACAGCTACCCAATTCCCTTTTGATGTATAGTCATAAATGCATTCTGGATTTTTATTAATTTCTAAGCAAGGTTCTGCAACTCCAGGCGTATATGCTAGCGTTAGATCTTGTTTGTTTTTAACCGGCACCTTACACTTTAGTGCAATTTTGCCTTCATTGTCTTTGTGAAATTTTAGTGCAGTTTCTTTTAGATTCATTAATATTACCTCCAAACAATATTTAAATTATAAAAATAATTGCCTTATTACCTTATTTTCAAGTTTATTATAAATTTCATATTGCAATTTATAAAGTTATTGAAACTTTCTAAATAATTTTGTAACTAAAGTAAGTGAAAACCTTTAACTCAAATTTACGCAAAGAAAAAACCTTTAGTTTTTAACCTAAAGGTTTTTTCTTATCACATATATCTTTTTATATAACTATTTTCAATGTCTACACATTTATATTTATGCATAGGCCTTCCAACAGAACCATAAATAACTTCCATTTTTAGAGCACCCAGTTTATTTAAAAAACTTAAATATTTCTTCATGGAAATTCTTGATATTCCAACATATCTTGCAATTTCACTTGTTGAAAATGTATCTTCTTTCATTTCTATTACCTTTGTCCATACTTTTTTCAAAGTATTTTTATCAAGTCCTTTTGGCAGCTGTGGAGCTACTTGATTTTCCTCCCTATTATTTAGAATAAGCTGATCAAGTTCTGTCTGACTAAGCTCTTTTTTTTGTTTCATAAAATTCTGTGCTTCTCTATAGGCAGATAATGCTGAGTTAAATCTATCAAATTCAAAGGGTTTTATTAAATAATCTACTGCACCGTATTGTAAAGCTCTTTTTATAGTTTGAATATCACAAGCAGCCGATACAACAATTATATCCACTTCTTTACCCATTCTTCTTACTTGAGATAATAATTCCAATCCACTTAAACCAGGCATATATATATCCAATAAAATTAATTGTATATCGCTTGTTTTTAAAACTTTTACAGCTTCCTCAAAGGAACGTGCTACAGCTTTTAATTTAAATCCACCTACTTGACTGAGGTATTTTTTGTTAAACTCTGCAACCATAGGATCATCTTCAACAATTAAGACATTAATCATTTACCATTCTCTCCTTGCTCTTATAAGGTATATAAATTGAAAATAGAGTGCCCTTACCTAACTCTGAGTATATTTCAATCTCACCACCTAATCTCTCTACACTTTTTTGTACTAAATAGAGACCCAATCCTCTGTCATTTCCTTTTGTTGAATAACCTTTTATAAAAAGTTTTTTTTTGGTATCTTCATCAATTCCAGAACCACTATCATTTACTTCTATAGTCAAAGTTTCTTTCTCGTATAGTAATGTTAAATTTATTATCTTTTCTTTGGAATCCTTTACAGCTTCCACTGCATTTTCAAGTAAATTGCCAAGTATAGTTACAACTTCATGAGTTAACTCATGATTTTCTGGCTCAGGGATAAAACAATCTTCGCATACTTTTAACTTGACATTGATTTCTCTAGCATAGCTCATTTTACCTAAAATAAATCCGGCAAGTACAGGATCTTTTACATGCCTTACTATAAATCCTATCTGCTCTTGATATTTATTTGCAATTCCATTTATATAGTTTGTAAGTTCATCATAGCATTTCATATGTAACATACCTAATATAACATGCAATTTGTTCATAAACTCATGAGTTTGTGCCCTAAGTGCATCTGCATATTGTTTTACTCCTGTAAGCTGTTCCGCTAATACTTTCATTTCAGTTTTATCACGAAAAGTTGATATGGCACCTACAATTTTCTTATTTACTAAAATTGGCATACGATTAGTCAAAATCTTTATTCCTCTAAGATCTTGCACCTGGTCAAATTCTGGTTGTCCAGTTTTTAGAACATGGTTTAATCTGGTATTTGGAACACAATCCTCTGCTTTTTCACCAATAAGGTTGGTAATGCCTGCTTTGTTGAATATCCGGGCTGCCTCTTCATTTACCAGAGTAATTCGGCAGTTTTCATCTACAGTTATAACACCTTCTCTTATTGAGTAAAGCATTGCATTTTGTTCTTCTAAAAGTTTTGCAATTTTCCAAGGTTCTAATCCAAACATAGTTTTTTTAATACTTTTGGCAAGCAGCATAGCCCCTATAACTCCAACTATAAACCCTATACCTATACCTAAATATATAATCATTCTACTTTGCCAAACAGCCTGCTGTACAGTGTTTAGCGATATTCCAACACAAACCATTCCTACTTGCTTGCCGTCTGCATTGAATATTGGAACAAATGCTCTAAGTGACTTACCCAATGTCCCCTGAGCAGTTGAAACGTATTCATGGCCTTTCAGAGCCTCTACATCGTCACCACCAACAAAATGCTTTCCTAGTTGATTTACATCGGGATGTGATTTTCTTATACCTTTCATGTCAGTAACTACAACAAATTCTACATCAGTTGATTTTCTTATTTTATTCGCTAGTTCTTGAATGGATTTTTCATTCTTCTTATCACTTAAAGATTCAATTATAGTAGGTGAATTGGCAACCATCTTCGCAATATAGGACGCTTTATTAGATAGATTTTTTTCTGCGTTACTTGATATTTTTGCGCTTATAAGAACATCAGTTACTAATAGAGAAATGGCTACCACTCCACAAACAAGTAAAGTTATAGTGGTCTGTAAAGTTAATCTAGGTTTTTTTATTCTCATATTTCCTCCAAATACTTTATCTGATGGCCACCTACTGTAACACTCCCACTTATAACAATAGCTACGCACCTAGATAATTCATCTAAATTTAGTGGGAGAAACAAAAACTCTAAAGAGAAAGCGACTATCACCAAATCAAAGACTTGGGATATCTGCTTTTCCCACTAAGTAAGATTCATTGATATTCAAATCTATTTTAATTATAACATGTTTTCCATTAATCTTCATATAAATGCTATTTCTGTCATGTAACGACTTATTTTTTTCCAATTTTTAAAAATATTTTTTCCATTCTTTTAATATTTGACTTATAGTAATCTGGGTGATATAATTTAATACTGCATAAGATAATAATTATGCGATGTTAAGTATTCAAACACTTAACCCAACATGGGGGCGCAATGGTTTCGACAGGGGTGTGATGTGTTTGAGAAGCGAGTCGAGGGAACCTGTGGGCCCGCGTTAAAAAACTATAGGATTAAATATAAACGAAAATAATAACGAAAATTTAGCTTTAGCAGCATAGTCTGCTAGCCGTCAGCCTGGACTTCCCGCGATCCAGGGTCTGGCGCCGATAGCGGGGAAACGAGCCTAGGAAAGCTTTGACCTAGGAACGGAATTTATGAAGCTACTGAATTCAGAAGCCTGTCCTTAGGCGTCTGAAGGAGGGAATTTCAAATTAAGGACTGCACTCGGAGATGCTCAAATGTTTCTGCTTTTGGACAGGGGTTCGATTCCCCTCGCCTCCACCATACATATCCACGATACAAAAAAACCGTATTGGAAAAATCCAATACGGTTTTTTTGATGGTAATAGCTAATTATTTTTATAAGATACTATTAACTTACTTCATACTAAATATTTATATATTAATTATTTAAAAGTTGTAGTTAGGTTGGATTTTATGGAGAGAGAAAGAAAGTTATAATTAAATAATCTTCTACTACTTACTGTATAGAAATTTTCTTTGTTACAATTGATTTTATGATTTGCAAATTAGTATAAATTTTCATATAACTACAATAATAAAGATAGATTTAAATAGTTATTTAAGAGGAGGAATATAATGCAATCAGTAATAGAAGAAAAGCTAAAAGAAATTGAAAAAAATTATGAAAATAAAAATTTTTCACATTGGAAAGACTGGAAATGGCAACTTAAAAATTCAATAACAAAGGTTAGTGTTTTTGAAAGACTTTTAAATATTAAATTTACTGATGAAGAAAGAGAAGAATTAGAGAAAATTACTTCAACATTCCCTCTTTCTATAACACCATATTATCTATCATTAATTGACTCAGATGATTATAAACATGACCCAATATTTTTACAGGCTTTTCCCTCTATAAGCGAATCAATGGTTGGAAATCATGATATGGAAGATCCACTGCATGAAGATAAGGATAGCCCTGTTCCTGGAATAACACATCGTTATCCAGATAGAGTGTTGTTTCATATAAGTAATGTTTGTGCAATGTATTGCAGACACTGTACAAGAAAAAGAAAAGTAGGAGATATATCATCCATTCCTGATAAAGAGGAACTAAAGAAAGGAATTGATTATATAAGGAATACTCCTGAAGTAAGAGATGTTTTGTTATCTGGAGGAGATGCATTATTACTAAGTGATGAAAAGCTAGATTGGATATTAACTGAAATTCAAAAAATTCCCCATGTAGAAGTAATTAGAATAGGATCTAGAGTACCAGTTGTTCTCCCATATAGGATAACAGATGATTTAGTAAATATGTTAAAAAAACATCATCCTATATGGATAAATACTCATTTTAATCATCCAAGAGAACTTACAGAAGACTCAAAAGAAGCACTTAGGAAGCTTGCAGATGCAGGAATTCCACTTGGGAATCAAAGTGTTCTGTTGGCTGGAATAAATGATTGTCCAGAGGTAATTAAGAAGCTTTGTCAGCAGTTAGTAAAAAATAGAGTACGTCCATATTATCTATATCAATGTGATTTGTCTGAGGGTTTAGCTCATTTTAGAACCCCTGTTTCTAAAGGTATAGAAATTATGGAACGCTTGATTGGTCATACAAGTGGGTTTGCAATTCCAAGATATGTAATCGATGCTCCAGGTGGAGGCGGTAAGATACCAGTTATGCCAAGTTATCTTATTTCTTCTGCACCAAATAAAGTAATTTTAAGAAATTATGAGGGTATAATTACATCATATAAAGAGCCAGACACATATAAAAACCATGATTGCAGTAAAGGTTGTGAAAATTGCAAACTTATCATGAAAACATACGAAGCTGATAAGTATAAAGCTACAGGTATAGAAAAACTTCTATTAGATTCAGATGATACTATATCACTAATTCCCAAAAATAATAATAGATTGCAAAGACGAGAAGATATTGATGAAGATTAATTATGATAAAACAGAGATAATAGGCAATTCAATCATTAATCATGGCAAATACAATAATAGGATTTATTTAATGAAACTAGACAAAAATGATTATCCTAAAATAGTATCTATTTTAGGAAAAATGGCTGTGGATAATGGTTATACTAAAATATTTGCTAAAATACCTTATTCGCTAAAAGATGAATTTATTAATAATGGATACATCATAGAAGCTAATATTCATGGATTTTATAATGGTATTGAAGATGCAATTTTTATTAGTAAATATTTTAGTAAAGAGAGGAGTACTATAAAAGAAAGAAATGAAATAGAAAAAATAATTAATTTTTCTAAAGCAAAGGATAAAATAAATACACAAATAAAGCTTGAACAAGATTACCAATTTTATATTTGTGGTGAAAATGATATAGATCAAATGTGTAAAGTATATAAAGAAGTATTTAAAACATATCCATTTCCTATTCATGACCCAAAATATGTTAAAGAAACTATGGATAACAATTCTATTTATTTTTCTATAAAAGTTAAAGACAAAATTGTATCTTTAGCTTCTACAGAAATGGATTATTCATCTAAAAGTGTTGAAATGACTGATTTTGCAACATTACCGCAATATAGAGGACATGGATTCAGTATATTTCTATTAAAAAAAATGGAAGAAAAAATGAGAAGAAAAAATTTTTATGCAGCATTTACTATTGCAAGAGCTTTATCATATGGGATGAATGTTACTTTTTCAAAATTAAATTATAATTATGGAGGTACTTTAATAAATAATACTAACATTTCTGGTGAGTTAGAAAGTATGAATATATGGTATAAAATTCTTAGTGAAAACAAATAAATTATAATGGATTTCAAAGGTTGTGTTTCGACTTCACCATGAAACCCACGACAAAAATGTCGTGGGCTTTTTATATATTAATAGAATGCCTATGGCTCCATAATTTATACTTCAAAAGATCTAAAAATAATCTTTGCAGATGAACCAACAGGAAATCTACGAAGTACAGGATAAAGGCGTAAACTGTCTCCTCTATTTTTTTATTGACAAAATATACCGACTGGTTTATTATAAAGTAAATAACTTTTGTGGAAGGGATATAAAGGATGAGATCAACTAAAGGTGAACAAGCAAAGCAGTGCTTAATAGAAATAGCTTCAAGATTATTTGTAAAAAATGGATATTCAAATACAGGAATAAATGAGATATTGCAAGAAGCTAATATGTCAAAGGGGTCGTTTTATTTTTATTTTTCGAGTAAGAAAGAACTTGGAATTGAAGTAGCAAAGTATTATGGAAAAACTCTATTACTTAATTGGTTAGAACCTCTATCAAATAATCCTTGGGACATATTTGTACATAAGATGGTATATGATATAAAAAGCTCTGTATCATCAGGTAACTATTTCGGATGTCCAATAGCTGTATTAGGTTTAGAAATAGCATTTATTGATGATAATCTTTCAGAAGTATATGCAACTGCAATTACAAAACTAATTAATATTTTTTCAAAGTCTCTACAAGTATCAGGATTAGCAAAAGATAAAGCTGACATGATTGCTAAAAAAGCATTTGCTCTTTATGAAGGACACATACTTTATTATAGAATATGTAAAGATGAAGGTGCCTTTGATTGTATCCTTAATGATTTACTGTCATTAGTATAATATAGAATAAATTCATAGTTAACTTTATTTGAAATATCATTTTGTTGACTGTGAATTTCCATAAAGTTATTTTTTTGCAGTATATAAACCGACTGGTCTAATATACAAGTGTAATATTATTTAGCATAAGCCTACTAAATTAATTAAAAGAAAGGAAGATAAAATATGCCATGTGCAGAAGTATCAATGACTAAGAGTTTTATTACAGATAAGGAAAAGTCTATTTTATCAAAGAAGTTGACAAAAATACTTATTGAATCAGAAGGTTTGAAAGATAATCCTATCTCACATTCAATCGCTTTACTGGATATTAAGGAGTTCGATAATTTATACGTTGGAGGTGAAAAAGGTAATCAGGATAAAGTTGTGATAAAGATTTATGGATTTTCAAATGCCTTCAGTGAAGAAATAAAGAAGAAATTATTTTTAGAAATTACCAACGCTTTCATTTCTGTTAGTGATAAAACAAGATTGCAGAATGGGAGAAATATATGGTGTATAATAATTCCTTTGGATGAATATGATTTTGGTGTTGGTGGAATACCCGTAACGTTAGAATTAACAAAGCAACTTGTTTCATCCTATACAGAATAAAAAATTTGACTTAATATGAATTCGGATTTTCTTATATAACGAATTAAACAGTCTTGCAGGAGAAGCAGTTATCCCCTGCTTTTTTCTGCAATTATAAAGAATTGACTATACGTATACAATAACAAAAAAACAAATAGCAACGTTTCGTTGACAAATTTTCAGCACTTTTTGGTAGACTGCAACCTTTGGTTTTCTATATAATTGAAGAATAAAGGGGGCGAGTTAATGAGCATATCTGAAAGATTACAGAAATTAAGAAAACATGAAAGATATTCGCAGGAACAGTTAGCAGAAAAATTAGGAGTAACAAGACAAGCAATATCAAAATGGGAAAGTAACCAAGGCAATCCAGATATCAATAATATAATTAAATTAAGTGAAATTTATAATGTTAGTACGGACTATTTATTAAAAGGTGAGAAGCAGATAAGTAAGCCAATAGAAATTAATTCTAAAGAAAATAAGGAGAATATTAAATCTGGAAAGACATTTAATAGACTTTTATTTATTGCTGGTATTTCCACTATTGCAATTTTGTTTCTTTTTTCTTTTACTTTTTTAGTAAAAACATTTTTAGGAGGTCATTAAAATGAAAACAAAATGTTTTTTAGTACTTGTTTTTGTATTTACAGTTTTATTATCTGCTTGTGGAAATTTATCAGGTGATGGCAATAAAACGTCTGGTTTGTCATCAGAAAACTCTCCTAAACAAACTATACAAATTGCTTTTGAAGCGCTAAAAAATGGGGATTCCAAGAAATTCAATCAGCTTATTCAATATAAAGAGCGGCGGGAAGGTGTTCTCATATATAAGGATAATAAGCTTTTTGGCAATAATTTAGATGGCAAAGGTAAAGAACTTATGGAGAGTGTTTTTTCCAAATTTTCTTATGATATAGGAGAAGTGAAGGAAAATGGAAATGTCACTACAGCTCAAGTGAAAATTACTAACCGTGATTTATCAAATGTAGAGAAAGATATGCTGCGTTATACAAATGCTGATAATTCACTCATTGAAGCAATTAAAAATTCTGATAATAAAATGGTTACAACTAACTTGAAAATAACTCTTAACAAAACAGATGGAATGTGGAAAATTCAAATGGATGCGGCTTTGGCTGATGCTCTATGTGGAGGTCTATTGGCTAAGTGGTAATAATAAAAAATACCGTTTTTTATGGGAACATCCATTCAGTTACTCTCTCTACAAACATCAAATAAGTAGCTTAAACCTTTCTCCTCCAATTATTCATGTGATTTTGCTCTGCTATAATTATTCACTTGTTATAGTCATGTTTCATCATTTAGCATTTCTACCTATTAACATATTAACTAGTTCTTTAACTTTGAGATTTTTTTGACTATGTTTATTAATAACTGCACCTAATATAGCCGGAATATTAGGTGTAATCGGAATTAAAACAACATTATTAGATAAATAAGAACTAGCTTGTTTACGTGTTATTAAAGCAGCAGTACCTTGGTTAGCTTGTACACAACTAAAAATAGTTTCTGGCCTACCCCTAAATATAATATTAGGAACAATACTATGTTCTTCAAAGAAAGTCTTACATAGATTAGCTACGCATGTATAAGATTCCATTAGCATAAGAGGAGTATTTTTTAATTGTTCTGTAGTAACATAATTTAATTGGGCTAAAGAGTTATCCTTATTAACAGCTAAAACGATTTCGTCTGTAGAAATAGGAATAAAGAGATTTTTACTATTAGCTAGATTTTGTTCATGCCAATAAGTTAATGCTATATCAAAACTATTACTTAGCAATCTGCGAAATAATTGCGGTTCTTCTAGCTCTATAATATTGATTTTGAAAGAAGGATTCTTTAATTTAAATTGATTCATTGGAACATATAAGCCAAAGTAACCTATAAAAGGCAAAGATATTACTGTTATTCTATTTTTGTATCTAGGCTGCAACTTTTGTGCCATATATTTCAAACGACAAAATCCTTCTAATAACTGTCTAGCTTGAGGTAATAATTGCTTTCCTTCATCTGTTAATTCAATACGTCTATGTTGACGATTAAAAAGTTGAATACCTAATTCATTTTCTAATGCTTGAATCTGTTTACTAATAGAAGATTGAACAATATTTAGCTCTAGAGAAGCTTCTATGTAACTACCAGTATCTACTATAGTTACAAAATACCTCAATTGGTCTTCCGTCATAATATCTCACCTGCTTTATTTTTAAATTAATTACTTTAATTAGGCAATTTATTCTGAACTAAGTTTAATTATATAATATTTTAAAATTCATTACAATAATGCAACTACCGGTATCTATTATAGTTATAAAATATGCTAATTAGTCCCCTACCATAATATTTTTCTTATTCCATTTCTGAATTAGTTACATAATAGTTGGAATTGATTCAAGCCGCTATTTTTTGATATCATTTTAACAAAGGTACCTTAATATTTTTTAACATGACTATTCAGTTAAGTACTTATAGAACTTTGTATGTAGCTAAAAATTCAAAAACGAAAGGAGCGAAAAGTTTATGGAGAACACAAAAGGTAAAATTAAATTAGGTATTTATGGTATTGGATTATTAATAATGGGCGTTATCGCAATTTCCAGCTCCTTAGCAACAATTGGAGCTAGATTCCCTGAATTATCACAAACAATGATTCAGAATCTAATTTCAATATCATGTATCGTAATTATTCCTACAACCATAGTAGTAGGCAAGTTAATGCAAACATTTTCAAAGAAAAATATTGTTATGGCAGGTATTGTTATTTTTATAATTGGAGGTGTGGCACCAGCTTTCATGACATCATTCACAGCCATTTTAGTTATGAGGGCAGTACTTGGTATTGGCGTAGGTGTATGTCAAGTTGTCAGTACCGCAATTGCTGTTGAAGAATTTAGTGGAACTGAACAAGATAAAGTACAAGGTACATTACAATCAAGTCAAATGGTAGGTTTAGCTATTATGGTATTTACAGGTGGAAAATTGGCAGACATACAGTGGAACTATGTGTTTTATGTACACCTACTTGCTGTTTTAGCATTAATATTGGTGGCAATTATGATTCCTAATACAAAACCTAAAAAAGATACAACATCAGGTGTAGTACAAAAAGCAAAATTTACAAGTGCTACCTGGGGATGGATTATATTTATGTTTGTCCTATTTATTAATTTTCAAATATATAATGTTTCATTATCTTATCTTATAGCAGAAAAGAAACTTGGAACTGCTGCAGATGCGGGATTATCAGTAGCATTTTTCGCGGCAGGCGGTTTCGTAATGGGGTTGTTATATGGAAAACTAGCAAAAATAGCTAGGAACTGTACAACATCAGTTGGTTGTTTGATGTTAGTAGTATCTTTTGTGATCATAGCAACTGCTAGTAATTTGAATATGTGTTATATAGGAAGCATATTCTTTGGTATGGCTATTGCATCAACTCTACCGGGTATTTTTATAAATACCGGAATGTCTGTAGATACATTTTCAACTGGTATGGCAATTTCAGCCGTAACATGTGCACAAAACTTTGGTCAATTCATTTGTCCATTTATTATTAATCCACTTTCTGCTGCAATTAGCAGAGGAAGTAATATAACCACTTGTTTTATTATTGGAGCAGTTCTGGCAGCTATTTTAACTATAATAATGCTGCTCTGGGGTATTAAAGGAAATAAAAAAATATCGCTTATTAAAAGTCCAAACTTGTAGAAGTAAATTAAAATGTTCAGTATTATTCTTGCAAATTCCGTAAGAGATTAAAAAATAAAATATTTGAGGAGGATAAAAAATGAAAATTGAAGCAGCAATTGTTTTTGAAAAAGGACAACCATTTCAAATTAAAGAACTAGAATTAGATGCTCCAAAATTTAATGAAGTATTGGTTAAAGTAACAGCTTGTGGTGTTTGTCATACTGATGAAGTTGCACGTCAACAAATTATACCAGTACCCCTTCCAGCAGTATTTGGACATGAAGGCTGCGGCATTATTGAAGAAGTAGGCCCAGGTATTACTAATTTTAAAAAAGGAGATCATGTTGGTTTTTCTTATGGATATTGTGGTACATGTGAAGCGTGTCGTTCTGGTCATCCTTATGGCTGTGAAGTAAATCGTAAATTAAATTTCTTTGGAACGCAATTTGATGGAACTAAACGCCTTCACTATAATGGTAAAGAAGTATCTTCATTCTTTGGACAAGGTGCATTTGCAACATATGCAGTTGTTCATGTCAATAATCTAATTTCTGTACCAGATGGTGTGGATTTAAATATGGTTGGTCCTATGGGATGTGGTATCCAAACAGGTGCAGGTGCGGTTTTAAATTATTTGAAACCAGATCCAGCAAGTTCTATTGTTGTTACAGGAATTGGTGCAGTAGGATTAAGTGCTATCATGGCAGCTAAAATTGCAGGATGCACAACTATTATTGCTGTGGGAGGGTCATCTAAAGCAAAATCATCTGATATTATCGATGCTAAATTAGAAATGGCTAAAGAATTTGGTGCAACTCATACAATCAATAGTAATACAGTTGAAAGTGTAGTTGATGAAGTAAAAAAAATAACTCGTATTGGTGCAAATTATGCAATTGACTGTACAGGGAATGGTACATGTGTCCGACAATCCTTAAATTGTACCCAATCTTTAGGTACATGTATTGTATTGGGTGCGACACAAGATCTTACAATTAACGTAGAAAATGAATTAATGGGAGCAGGGAAAAAATTAGTAGGAATTGTTGAAGGCTGTTCTATTCCACAAATATTTATTCCCGAATTATTAGAATACTATAAAAAAGGAATGTTCCCTTTTGATAAATTAATTACTTATTATAATTTTAAAGATATTAATAAAGCTTTTGAAGATGTGAATAAAGGTAAAGTTGTTAAAGCTATATTAAAAATGGAAGACTAGGAGGGAAAAAATGAATCAATATTATCCCAATTTAGGTAGCACAATTAAAATTGCTGGATTAACATTAAAAAATCGTATGATAGGTTCTCCAATTTCAATTCCAGAAATCGGGCCAGACGAAAACTTAACAAGAGATAACATTGCTTTTTATAGTTTAAGAGCAAGGGGTGGAGCAGCCGTTATCACAGTAAGTGAAGGAATTGTGCATAGTGCTACGGGAAAATCTCATACAAAACATATTCTATTAGACACTCGAATGAGTTTACCATCATTAACAGAATTAGCACGTATAATTCATCGTCATAACTGCTTTGCTTCCATGGAATTATCACATGGTGGTAAATACGCTGGTAACCGAAGTCAATCAAATAAACAAGCTAAACGTTTTGGTCCTATTAATGAAATTTGGCCAGATGGTACACATGTTTATGAAATGCCAGAAAATTTAATTCTTGAAATTGCTGATAGTTTTGGTAAGGCAGCAGCCTTAGTTAAAGAAGCTGGTTTTGATATGGTATTAGTTCATGGTGGTCATGGATGGTTAATAAATCAATTCATGTCTCCTAACACTAATACAAGAACTGATAAATGGGGTGGATGCTTCGAAAATAGAATGCGTTTTCCATTATTATGTGTTGAAAAGATTCGTGAATCAGTTGGAATTAATTTCCCAATTGAATTTCGTATGAGTGGAGCAGAATATACTGAAGGCGGCTATGACATTAACTATGGTGTTAAAATTGCTCAAGCATTAGATGGTAAAGTAGATTTAATTCATGTATCTGCAGGTGTTCATGAAAATAGAGGTGCATTTGTTATCACACATCCTTCTGTTTTTATTGAACATGGATGTAACGTTCATTTAGCAGCAGAGATTAAGAAACATGTTAAGACTCCAGTTGCTACATTAGGTGGCTTAAATGATCCTGATATGATGGAGGATATAATTGCTAGTGGTAAAGCAGATATTGTTGAAATGGGACGTCAATTAATGGCTGATCCATTCTTCCCTGAAAAAGCTTTAACTGGTAGAAAAGATGATATTACTAAATGCTGCCGCTGCTTTAGCTGTTTTGGTGAATATATGACAACACGTACAACTGTCTGTGCATTAAATCCGGTGATTGGTAGAGAAAGAGAACATGAAGCTGCTTTTGCTCCAACAATACCTAAAAAGGTATTTATTGCTGGTGGAGGTCCTGCTGGTATGTCAGCAGCTTTACAAGCATCAGCTCGAGGACATGAAGTTATTTTATTTGAAAAGAATAATCGTTTAGGTGGCGCGTTACTTTGTGAAGAATATATTCCATTTAAACAAGATCTATTTAACTATTCTCAATTATTAGCAAAAAGATTAGCTGAAACAAATGTAGAAGTACGTTTAAATACAGAATTAACTCCAGAATTAGCAAAAGAGCTGCTTGCAGATATAATTATCTGTGCGGTAGGATCAGTACCTGTTGTGCCTCCAATCTTAGGAATTGATACTAGCCATAAAGTTGTAGGAATAGATGCTATTCATCAATCACAACCAGCTGTTGGAGATAAAGTTGTTATTTTAGGGGGAGGATTAATAGGTACAGAAACATCTATTTATCTTGATAGTCTAGGTAAAGATGTAACTGTTGTAGAAATGAGAAATGATTATGCTCCAGATACATCAGAAATGCATAAGATTGCCTTAGAAGTAACATTAAAGAAAGGACATGTTAAAATTCACTTAAATACAAGAGCTAAAGAAGTTACTGATGAAGGTTTGTTATGTATAGATGAAACTGGAAATGAAGTTTTATATCCTGCAGATACTATTTTGGTTGCTGCTGGTATGAAACCAAATTCAGAATCTGTTGAAGCTTTACGTTATGCAGCACCTAGATTCTTTCAAATTGGCGATTGTGTTAAAGTGGGTAAAGTATTAGAAGCCGTTCATGGTGGTTACTACGGTGCTTTAGATATTTAGTAGAATATTATTTTAAATTTTTGAGGGAAGACAAAAAAACTGATTAAGTATAACTGTATTGGAGAAATCCGATACAGTTTTTTTGTGTGTCATAATTATCTTGTAAATATTTCATGAGAATTAAATGTATATATTTATATTCACTATATGTTAATATATAGTTGTACAACCTATTACAGGAGGACAATATGATACATATAATAATCATTTTACATTTTCTATGTTTTTCATTAGGCGTAGGATGTATTACATTAAGTTGGTTAGTATATAAAAAGCATAAAAAAAATATATTAGAAGACATAGTTATAGGAGAAATTATCTTTTCTATATGGCTTTTAATAGACACGCTGTTTATTTATATCAGAAAAATATTATCAGAATATAAAATAGAGAATATTTTTAATGTAATAAGTTATTTTTTAGCAGCAGCAGTTATTTTTTATGTATATAAAATTATTAAGAAGGTTAAGGATAATGAATTATATAAAAAAATAAATGTGCAAATAAAAATCATTATAGGACTAATAATAGTAACATGCATATTATTTTTATTTAGTTATAAGATTGTATTTCTCAAAGATGTACCTTATTTATGTTTAATCTATATACTTCAATGCATATTAGTAATAATATACTGTATTAAAGAAGAAAGACAAATAGTGCATGAAGGAAAAAACGATTTAAAATGTCTTACTAATAGAGAAAAGGAAATTGCTGATTATATTTGCATGGGTTTAAGCAATAAGGAAATTGGTGAGAAATTATTTATATCCGCCAATACTGTAAAAAATCATGTTTATAATATTTATAAAAAAGTAAATGTTAAAAATAAAGTAGAGCTTATAAACCTTATAAATAGGCGAGACTAGTACTAATGTACTAGCCTTTTTTTGCAAAATGAGAGCTTTAGACTATGTATAAATAAAAAAAGAATTATTATACTCTTCCCATACAGTAAGTATTGGAGGAGAAGTTATGAAAAAAAGAAAAATTATAATTTTGGTCGTATGCATTTTATCAATTTTAGTAGGATGCATAACAATGTATTATCCAAATTCAAAGGAGAATAGCAGGAATCTTTCCTATGTGAGAGCAAAGGAAGATTTAAATGTAATAAGCAAAGAACCACATTCAACTTTATTTCATCAAAAGGCATTAAAAGATGTAAAACAATATTTATTTAATGAACTAAAAGAATTAAATACGAATCCAAAGATTTTCAGCTACAAAAATATAAAAAATGATAAAGGACAAGTAGCAGATTTAAATAACATATATGGGAAAATTGATGGTAAAAATGGTGAAAACGGAAGCTATATATTACTTGTAGCACATTATGATTCTGCTGGAACTAATCCTCAAAATACCGGAGGATATTCTTTTGGAGCATCAGATGATGGGTACGGTGCTGCAACAATATTAGAGACATTAAGAAATATAAGAAACAGTGGAAAAACATTAGAAAATGGTATTAAGGTATTAATAACGGATGGAGAAGAGATGCATTTAATTGGATCAAGGGAGGAATTTAATAATAATTTTTCTTTGTACAAAAATGTATCATATGTTATTAATTTAGAAGCTAGAGGGACCAGCGGACCTGCAATAATATTTCAGACAAGTGAAAAAAATAGTAGAGTATTGGATTTGTACAAAAAAGCAGAATATCCTATAACGACATCATTAATTACAGATTTATATAAGGATTCAGGTAGATCAGATTTCTTAAATATTAAAAAGAAAGGATTAGCAGGCATTAATTTAACTACATTAGATAACGTAGAGTACTATCATACTCCAGAGGATTGTTATAAAAATATTTCTGATAAAAGCTTTATGCATTATGAAGAACAGGTACTACCAATAGTTGAGGAATTTATTTATTCTGATAAATATAACAATCCAAACTATTTTAAACAAGGAAATGATTCCATATTTTTTACCATATTACCTAATGTGATTTTAGATTATAGTGTTACTTTAGGAAGAATATTAGGCATCATAGTTATAATTGCAGCCATAGGAATAATGATATATAACAAGGACAAGCTCAAAGGTACGTTAAAATCGGCAGCGAAAAACTTGATTCATATTATAGGTGCAGCAATATTAGGTCTGATTATTAGTTTTGGTCTAGCAGCTGTTTGGGGAGTTAGTTTTACTTTAAATCATATGGGAAAGGTTCCAGGAGATGATATTTTAGTTATTGTTTTGCCAATAGTGTTATTAGGATTTATGTTTAAAATAGAAATGAAAGAGAAAGACAAGGTATGTGAAAGCTTTTTAGCTGGAGTATTAATTCAAACAATATTATTGTGTGTATCAATGATATGTTTACCTGGTGTTAGTTATTTGACTATGATACCATTGATACTAACTTTTCTTTCATTAGGAATAATAAGATTAACTAATAATGAAAAAGCAAAATATACTTTGCTGCTAACTATAGCAGTAATGATTATATTATATATTCCACTAATGAATATACTCCATATGGCATTTTCCATAGCGTCTTTACCATTTATATTTTTATTTTTGACCATAATAAAATCTTTATTGTTCCCAACAATAAATAAAATAATAAATTAGATTACCACAATGACTATTTATCTTAATTTTGATAAATAGTTATTTTTAATATATTTATAGTTGCAGCAATGCCTACCACAATATGAGCTTTCTTCATCATAATCCTTATTTCTCCTATCTAAAAATATATAAAAAAAGGTATCCAACGTATTGGACACCCTAATTTTATGTTAGCTATTGATTTTACTTGCTTTAGTATATTAAAAAAGTTCATGATACTTATAGTATTTTATTTACAGCTTAATATTTTTAATATCATTTATTTTTATATATTTTACTTTTGGCACACGTACACGCCTCTCACACTTGCAGACAACCAAAAATTCTATCTCTGCTTTTGTTTCTGCTAAAGTTTCTAAGGATTCTTCTATTTTTGTTTCTTTTGCACGATTGTATATATCAACCTCTAATATTAATATTGTGTCCCTATTTGTAATAAATATACAGTTCATATAATTATTAACACTTTACTAGTTATTTAATATTGATATTTTCTTTTTAGTAATAATGTATCCTAACAATTGAACAATAATATAATATGGCAATATTTTAAATGTATCTATCTTAAATTCTCCATTAGTATTTAAAACGTAAATATATACAATACTTGCTAATACCGTTAAAAGTGCAGGTAAAAAAAATATTATTCTAATTTTATATGTTAACAAGGTATCTATTTCTTCATCAATTAATCCAATATAATATAATTTAGTCCTTTTAAGCTGCCAACCACAAAAGTCTATCTTTGCTTTAAAATATAAAATATTAGAAGAAACAATAAAACTCAATAGTACAATAAACATATATATGAAATTGAAAGCGGACCCACGAAAAATGCTGTAAATATTAAAAAATGTTTTTAATTGGGCAAACTATACACTCTATTGCTGGTAATAAATATAGTGTTTAGGAAAATAATAAAAAGAATTATATATTTATTTTTTTTGAAGGAATCTTCTAGCTCATTTACTAATAAATTTCTCTTATAATAAAAACTTTTACTTCTTTTTATAAAAACAACAAAAATTTTTATAAAAACTAAAAATAATATGTAAATTACTAATGTACATATTAAAGAGTAGTCAACATAATATCTAGATTGAAAGTTTACAAACATTCTTTCCTTAAAATTTATATAACACAGTACTAAAATAGAAATTATTGTTTTTGCAAACTCTTTCTTTTTAGAATATTTTATATACAAATTTTTATAGTTCACTTCATTAATTACTGACAGTTTATCGATAAATTTAAATGTCCATAAAATGAATATACTAGTAAGAAAAACATAGTATCCAATGGTAACTATAAAAATAATTGATTCAAATTTAAAAGTAAAAATAAGCATTCCTGATAATTTTAGCGCAAAAAGTACAATGATTTTTGAAAATACTGCACCTAAAATCAACCCTATAGGAATATAGATAAAAAAAGTTAGAACATTTTCCATAAAAATTAGCATCTTAATTTCACTGAATGTCATTCCTAAAGTCAAAAATGTTGTAAATTCCTTTTGCCTATATTTTATAAAAGAAATGTACGTAAAAATGCTCCACAACATTGTATTAAAAACTGCAATTGATGGAAGTATAAAAACATTTTTTAGTCCAATTGCTATTACATATGAATTATAAAATATTAACTCAGTAAAGAAAAATGAAACTGAAATTACAAGAGAAAATATATATGCAAAATATTGATCTAAATTTAATTTTATAGTTTGTTCAAGCATCTTTCTCCAATTCATATCACTCACCACTAATTACAGCAAGAGTGTCCAATATTCTATTAAAAAAAGTATGCTGATCTCCTTTTGTGTATATATCTGCAAATATTCTCCCCGATTTTATGAAGATAACCCGACTGCAGCAGCTTGCAGCATATATGTCATGTGTAGCCATAAGAATTGTTGCTTTTTTTTGATCATTTATTTTTTGCAAATACTTCATAAACTTTTTTGAGGTATTTGGATCAAGACTGCTAGTTGGTTCATCAGCAAAAATAATACAAGGATCATTTATTAGTGCTCTGCATGCAGTTACCCTCTGTTGTTCACCTACAGATACATTATAGGGATATTTGTTTCTAATATTGTATATATTAAAAAACGTAAAATATTCTTCTATTTTTTCATTAATTTTTTCTGTACTGAAACCTTTAAATATCAATGGAAGTGCAGCATTTTCTGCAAGGGTAATATTATCAAGAAGATTAAAATTTTGAAATATAATTCCTAAATTTTCTCGTCTAAAGATAGAACGTTCTGTTTTGTTCAGCGAAGTTATGTATTGATTCATTATCTTTACTGTTCCACTGGTAGGCTTATCGATTCCAGACAAAATGTTAAGCAAAGTCGTTTTACCACTGCCTGATTGTCCCATAATAGCAGTAAATTCTCCTCTTTCAATACTCAGATTTATACCATTTAAAACATTAGTAGGATTAACTTCTAAATTCCATTCATAGACTTTAATAATATCCTCGGTACTCAATATCTCCATTAGTATCACCCCGCTGCATTTAATTTTTTAATGGATAAGTAATTGAAAAAATAGTCCCCTTATTAACCTCAGAATCAATATTTATGTTGTGGTTCAACTTTTTTGATATTAATTTACATATATATAGGCCTATACCTGTTGCATTACCTACTTTTCTTCCATTTTCTCCTGTAAAAAATGGTTCAAAAACTCTTTTTATATCATAATCCGGAATTCCAATGCCTTCATCTCTAATCGTTAACTTTACTTCTTTATTATCTAAATATATATTAAAATATACATATTTCTTTTGTCTGCTATTTCTAGAATACTTAATAGCATTGGCTATAATTTGTTCAAGCATAAACTTGTTCCATTTTTTATCTGTAACAATTAATATTTTTTCATAATTAAATTCTATTTTAGGGAAAACATTATTATAAATAAACTGGTTTTTCTTACTATTGATAACTTCTTTTAATAATAAAACTAAATCTACCTCTTGAGGATCATAATCTTTAGAAAAATTATTTAATCTATCAATGTTTAGAATTTGATCTAAACCGCTTTTAACTTTATCATTTTCTTCTCTTATATCCAAGAATAATTTTAATATATCTGTTTGGTTTATTGTGAAATTTTCGTCATTATATTTTATTTCTTTAGCAGCTTTTTGGACAACAAGATCAATTATCGAAGTGGGCGTCTTTATATTATGAATCCATTGGGATAAGAAGTATTTATTATCTGCATTTTGTGCATAAATTGTACTTATCTTATTTGTATAGTTTTCATGAATTTTAAATATAGTTTTAGCTATTTCTTTCTGTTCATTTGTTTTTGGATTTAAATCAAAGTATCTACTTTCTATACCCTCGTTAAAGCTTCTATTGAACCTATAATATTTAATCCATTCATTAAATATTATAAATACATATATTATTGTAGATATAAGTAAAGGGTATATCACATCACTTTTGTTACTTATCAAATAACCATAAAAAAGAATTAAACTTGTATTAAGAAAATACCCAACAGTAAATGCTAACTTATCTTTTAAAAAGTTTATTAATACTTTTTTATTATCCATACTAATTCCCCTTATTTGCAGTTGTGTGGAATATATATCCTACACCTCGCTTAGTTGATATAACTTCACTAACACCCAATTTTTTAAGTTTATTTCTTATTCTCGTTATATTTACTGTTAAAGTGTTATCATCTACAAAAAAGGAATCATCCCAAAGCTCTTCCAGAAGTTCTTCCCTACTGACTATTTTATTTTCATTTTTAATAAGCATATTTAATAGCTTGAACTCATTTTTGCTAAGTTCAAGTTCAATCTGATTATAAAGTATCTTAAAAGTGTCTTTATTAAGTTTAATGCCTCCATCACTTTCAAGTATATTTGATTCATTTGCATATTCACCATATACCCTTCTTATTCCAGCTTGTATCTTAACAAGCAAAAAATCAAAGTTAAAAGGTTTTACAATATAATCATCGGCTCCTAACTCAATCCCACGTATTTGTTCTTCATCACTACATCTTGAAGAAATAATAATTACAGGTATCTTTGATACTCTTCTAAAAGTTTTACATAATTGAAAACCATCATAATAAGGCAAATTTATATCTAAAAGAACTAAATCAGCATTTGATTTTTCTAACTCAGTATCTACATTTTTAAAATCTTGTATATTAACGACTTCATATTTATACCTTTGAAGATACTCTGTTATAAGGTCATTTAATTTAACATCATCTTCAACAACAAGTATCTTATACAAAGCAATTTCCTCCTTTTAAAATTATGCTATAGTAATTTTAATATAGCATAATTTTATTTGGGAGAAAAGCTAGGTTCAAATTTTGATATTTTTTAACTAAAATTTAAATTCTAAGAGATTCCAGTAATTTAGATACAAAGTAAAAGCTAAAAATATACAACAAATTAATATATTGGGTATAATTGTTCCTAAATTAGATTTTTTATTATACCAATATAAGCATATTGATATCATTAGTCCCAAAGTAAGTATGGTAGTTATTATTGGAATCATTAACAGATATATAGCTGCCTTAGGCAATTCTGTTAAGAAAATCAAGGATGATAATAAAGTAATACATTCTTTAGCCATACCAATTAAAAAAACTAAATTCAAAATACAAATAAAAGCTATAACCCATCTATGATATTTAAAAATTAAAGGCTTTTTGTTGTTTCTATTTTTAAGATTGAATAGTATCATGCCAATAGCTATAGACAAAAATAATACTAAAAAAAACACGAAAATAATTTTATGCAATGTAGGATTCTCATACCAATGAATTTTATTCATAACAGCATTTGAACCAGCATTAAGCATATAAGATATCTTCCCTTGCTTATTTGTTATAAAGGTAAGACTATTTCCCATAACATTTTTAAAAAGTAAAGGGGATGTTTCTTTGTTTTCTTTAAGCTGCATAACAGCTGTAGCGGTAAAAAGTTTAGAAATGGAAGCAGCTCTAAAAACTGTTGTTTTAAAGTTAACTGGTGTTTTTTTATCTATGTCAGAATATCCATATCCTTTTTCAAAAAGTACATGATTATCTTTAACAACAGATAAAACAGCTCCTGGCACATTAAATCTTTTTAATTCTTGGTTAAAAATAGTATCAGCAAATTTTTCTACATTGTCTTCGTTTAAAGTTTCTGTAGAACTATTATTTAACAAATGTGCTGAAAATTCTTTCTTATTTTCTTTTGCTGAAACAGTTGCGTTACTATTAACAATATAGCGAAAACTACATATTGAAGCGCATAGAGTTGGAAAAATATATGCAACAAGCGAAAAACAAATTATAAATCTTTTAATATAAGTAATAAGTTTCTTCATAGTTAGTAACCTCCTTAAACTTCTTAAATTGACATATTCTTTGCACATTTCATCAGATAAATAGATTTTATATGAATTAAGAAGATCAACAAATCGATTTATATAAAAAAGCCTTACAGTTTTGTAAGGTTTTACTGTTAGAGGCTAACTAATAAAATTTATAGTATAATTATCTAATGAATTTAAATATAAAATAGAATATAAAAATTATATTCTGTAATAGATATATTTTTAACCAAAAATATAAGGTGGAAATTATGTATAAAGAAAGTTCATTAATTACAACGAAATTAAATATCCCGATTGTAAGTTCAAAGCTTATTAAACGCCCAAGGCTTTTTAAGAAATTAGATGCCTATTTAAAATATAAGCTTGTATTAATCAATGCTCCAGCAGGATACGGTAAAACTGCCCTTATTACATCTTGGCTTTCTCAACGGCAAAAGAGAAAAACAATTATAGCATGGCTATCTTTAGATGAAGAAGACAATGATCCAGAGTTATTCTGGAGCTATTTTCTTTTATCGTTTTATAGAAGTGTAGAAAAAGAAAATTGCTTAAGTTCATATCGGATTTCGGAGCAATTTAATAGATTACAGCTAACTAATTTAATTAATAGTGCTGCTAATCTTGATATGGATGTGATTATTGTTATAGAAGATTTTAATGTAATAACTAATCAGAAGATTATTAAGGATTTCAAATACTTGATTAAAAATATGCCGCTTAATATGCACATTTTAATATCCAGTAGAGGTTTTATTGATTTAGGATTAGTAAAATTTAGAGTATCTGAAGATATTCTTGAAATTAATGAAAATGATCTAAGCTTTACTTTAGAGGAAACTATAGAGTTCTTTAATAAAGCTACCAATATATCCTTATCAAAAGAAAAATGTAAGCTAATAAATAATGAAACAGAAGGTTGGGTAGCTGCAATACAAATATCTGCATTGATGATGAAAAATCTAGATAAAAATAGCTTTGATAAATACATATATAGAGATAGAAATTTTATATTTAATTATATAGCTGAGGAAGTATTCTCAAATCTTCATGAAAATATAAAAAAATTTCTTGTTTTGACATCTATTTTTGATCAGTTTTCTTCTGAAATTTGTAATTATGTCTTAAATATTAATAATAGTCGAGAAATGATTAGGGAGATTCTAGCCCTAAATTTATTTGTAATAAGTATTGATGATGAGCAAAAATGGTTTAGATACCAGAATTTATTCAGAAGTTTTTTAAAAAGTCACCTTGATGATTTAGGAATAGAAAAGATATATGAACTATTTAATAGAATTGGAGAATGGTATGAATCGAAGAAACAAATTAGGATAGCAATTGAAAATTATATAAAGGGAAACAATTTTAAGAAAGCCTCCAAGCTTATACAGCAAATTAGTCCTCAAATACTACATAGGGGAGAAGCTAATTTATTATATAAATGGAACAGGATGCTGCCAGAGTTTATTGTTAATACTAATCCAAGGCTCATTTTAAATAGTGCATGGGGTGCATCTTCAGATGGCAATAAAGAAAAGGTAAATGAGTATATTAGAAAAGTTAAAGAATTAAAGTATACTGATTCAAAGCTGAAAGCTGAAATAGCAGGATTACGCTCTACAAATTTAATAGGTATAGATGATGTAGATGAGATAATAGAAGAGTGCAAAGATGTTATTAAAAGTTTAGAATCTAAAGAATTTTTAGCTCAATTGATAAACTTAAATGTAGCAATTGCATATTTTAGTAAAGGTAAACTTAATGAAGCAACTTGTTATTTTGAAAAATGCTTTTCAATAGGAATAGAAACAAATCAGTTATATATTGTGGTAGTGGCAAAGGTAGCTTTGAATACATTAATGAGATTACGCGGTAAATATAGTTGGATTAGGGATCAGAATGAAAAGTTAATTTCAAATTTAATTTTAAAAAAGAAGGTTTTACTGCCTACAATAGGGTTACTATATGAACAGTTAGCAGAAGTATATTATGAATGGAATGAACTTAAAAAGTCTTTAGAATATGCTAAGAAGGGCTTAAGTTTAGGAATAGATGGTGGAGATATTTGGGCAATTGCAGAGAATTATTTGGTTTTGGCAAAAATATATGATGCTATGGGTTTAGAAGAAGATTCTATAGCTTCAACTGAAAAAGCTGAAGAAATAATTGAAGACAATAACTTATCTGATATAAGATTAAGATTAGAATGTTATAAAGCTGAAATTAAGCTGCAAAAAGAACTTGAGAATCCTATTTCAAAACGGCTTGATGACATAATTCGTCTAAAGAAAGTGAACTTGGCAATTGCTTATCCTGATATTTATATAGTAAAAGTTAGATATTACATTAATGAAAATCTGTTAATCAAGGCAAAAGAAATAGTGGACATGCTACGAATAAGTGCTGAAGGAAATGGATTAATGGGGCTTCTAATAGAAGTGAAAATATTAAGTTCAATAATTTGTAACAAATTAGGAAATGAAGCTAAAGCACTTAGAAAATTAAATTCTGCAATTAATTTATCTTTAAAGGAAAAACCTATACGAGTATATTTAAATAAAGGAAATCTAATGAAAGGGCTTCTAAAGAAATTCAAGAGGAAATTTATAAATAATATTTCAGAAGAAAAGAATATTTATATTGATAAACTAATAAATAGCTTTAAAGTAAATCTAAAACACAATTTAATGGAGACAACTGTACCTTTAAAAGCAAGAGAAATTGAAATTCTTAAACTTATACAGGATGGAGCCTCAAATTCTGAAATATCCGAAGAATTGTTTATTTCCATAAATACAGTTAAAACTCATATTTTAAACATATATGCAAAGCTTGATGTCCATAGCAGAACAAAAGCAGTGGCTAAAGCAAAAGAATTAAATTTAATAGAATAGTTATTTAAAGGATGGTGAATAATCATCCTTTTTTTCATCCTTTTGGGTGATGAATTAGTAACTTTGAAAAATTATAATGTAAGCATTATATATATTAATAGTGTTATTTTGAAAGAAGGTAAAACAGAAATGATAGAATTTAAAGATAAAGTGGCAGTAGTCACAGGAGCAGCAAGTGGAATTGGATTAGCTATTGCTAAGAGATGTGCAAGTGAAGGCATGAAAATAGTTTTAGCAGATATTGAGGAAGATTCCTTGATTAAAGCAGAAGAGGAATTAAGAGTATTTAAAGCCGATTTATTATTAGTTGTCTGTGATGTATCAAAGGAAAAAGATATTCAGCTATTATCTAAAAAAACAATTGAGGCTTTTGGAAAAATAGATTTGCTATTTAATAATGCAGGGGTATCAACTGGAGGATTATTATGGCAAAATTCTGAGGCAGATTGGAAATGGGTTTTGGGAGTAAACTTATTTGGAGTTATTAATTCTATAAAAACTTTTATACCTATTATGATGAAGCAAAATAATGAATGCCATATTATTAATACTTCATCTATAGCAGGACTAACCTCTGCGCCTGGAAATAGTATATATGGTGTAAGCAAACATGGAATAATAAATATTTCTGAGACTTTGTATTATGAATTGAAGTTAGCAAGAGCCAAGATAGACGTAGCTGTTGTATGCCCAAGCTTTGTTAAGACTAGGCTAATTGATGCAGAACGTAATAGGCCTGAGGAATTTAAATCACCAGAAAGTGTGCAAAGTCAACAAAAGGAAATGATAAATCAAGTATTTAATAAAGGTGTGCTAAACGGAATTTCTCCTGAAAAGGTATCGGAAAAGATTTTTGAAGGAATAAGAAATAAAAAATTTTATATTTTCACTGATGATGATTGCAAAGCTATAATAAAACAGCGAATGGAAGACATACTTAATGAAAAAAGCCCAACAATTTATTTTTAAATGGAAGGATTGTAAATATGGAAAAGAAAATTATTATTATAGGAGCAGGAATTAGCGGCCTTTCAGCTGGCTGCTATGGACAAATGAATGGGTATGAAACAGAAATATTTGAAATGCAAAAGACTCCAGGCGGCTTATGCACCTCATGGAATAGAAAAGACTATATAATTGATGGATGTATTGATTGGGTTGTAGGTTCAAATCCAGATAGTATTTTGTATGATTTTTGGAAAGAAATTGGCGCATTTGATAATATAGAGCTTATAAATCATGACTATGTAATGAATGTTGAAGATGGAAATGGGAAGAAACTTATTTTATATAGCAATGTTGATAACCTTGAAAAACATTTACTTGAATTATCACCTAAAGATTCTGTAGTGATTAAGGAATTTACTGATGCCATAAGAAAAAGTTCATTTTTTAGCAAAAGTAAAAAAACTATATTCAATGATAAGTTTCTCAGTATGACAATGTATGATTTTCTTAAAGAATTTAAAAGCAAGTTTTTAAAAGAAGCTTTATCTGTATGTCTGCTGCCACTTAGACCCAAAGAATATAGCGTTGGAGGTCTTATTTTCAGGCTTTCATTATATAACAGAAAAGATGCTTTCTGGCCTGTTGGCGGTTCCCTTGCATTTGCACGTAATATTGAAAAGAAATATATTTCCTTGGATGGCAAAATTAAATATGGGAAAAAAGTTCAAGAAGTGATTGTTAAAAACAACAAGGCAATAGGGATAAAATTATCAAATGGGATTATACATTACGCAGATTACATCGTATCAGCGATAGATGGATATAGCACTATATTTAATTTATTAAAAGGAGATTATTTAGATAATGGGATAAAAAACCTTTTTAATAACAAAATAGATTTGCCTACATCAATGCAAGTATCTTTAGGTATTAATTGTGATTTATCAGATGAACCACATAGTATAGCAATAAAGCTTGATAATCCACTTACTGTTGGAAATATAACTAATACACATTTATATTTTAAACATTTTTCTTATGATTCTATAATATCAAGTCCCAATAAATCTGTAATAACATCAATTATTAGAACAGAATATAAGTATTGGAAAAATCTCTACAAAGACATTGAGATGTACAAGCTTGAAAAAGAAAAAATTTGTATGAAATTTATAGAAATTGTTGAAAAGAGGTTCCCAGAAACCAAAGGTAAAATTGAAATTACTGATGTTGCAACCCCAATTACATATCATAGATATACAGATGTGTGGAAAGGTTCATATATGGGTTGGTGGGCAAAATCAAAATCTATAATTCCACAAGTTTTGTTTGGACTTGAGAATTTTTATATTGCTGGACAATGGACTCAAGCGAGTGGAGGAGTTTCAGGATCAATGATGAGTGGGAGATCATGTATAAACAAAATACGTATGGATGATGGGAAACGATAGTATATCCACCTGTTCCACCAGAGTATAATAAGATTCATAATTATTACCTACCCCAAAATAAACCATCTTTATTGACAAGAATTATATTTATAATTATAATTAGACCAACGGTCTAATTATAAAAGGATGGTATATATGACAAGAACAAATAAAAATTTTAATAATAAAAAAAATCAACTGCTTGAAAAATTATGGAATATATTTATTACAAATGGTTATGAAAGTACAACTCTTTCCTTTATCATTAAAACACTAAATACATCAAAAGGCTCTTTTTATCATTATTTTTCTTCAAAAGAAGAATGTGCAGATGCAGCCATAGAAATGCACACTAATCTTTGGCTTAATGAGATAAAAGAAAAACTTCCAGAAAGATTGAAAGCTAAGGATAAACTGAAGCAGTTAATTTTAATTGGAATTGAAACAAGCAGCAGTAATGATGAGCAATATAAAAAAATTAATTCCCCATCTAATACAATATTTCATGAAAAATTAATGGTGAGTATTACTAAAAAATTTGCACCTCTTTATGCGGAAATAATTATTCAAGGAATCAATGAAGGAGTTTTTAATGTAAAGTATCCTCTTGAAACAGCAGAAATGATTTTAACTCTTTCAAATTTTTATTTAGATAAAGATTTGTTTAAATGGGATGAAAAGTCATCCGTTTTAAAAGTTATAGCTTTTGAAAATATTCTTGAAAAAATCCTAGGTGCTGATAAAAATACCTTTAATTTTATAAGTAGAATAATTAAAATGGAGGATTAATAATGAAAATATTAATTATTGGAGCAGGTGTAATTGGAACACTATATGCACAAGCTCTTTCAAATAAGAATGAAGTTATTCATTTTGTACATAAAAATAAGCTTAATGATATAAATAATAAAACAATACCTTTTGATATTATTGATGAACGTGAAAGCAAAAAAAATATGTACACAAAAGGAGAATACACCTATAGATGTGTAGATAAAATAGATTGCCATTACGATTTGATAATTGTTCCAGTAAATACCTATCAATTATATGAAACTCTTAAAACCCTTACAAAAGAGGCACCTAATGCAAACTATTTGATTTTTACATTGAACTGGGAAGGAACTAGAAAAATTGATAATATTTTAAACAAAGAAAATTATATTATGGGATATTCAGGCGGTGGAGGTACTTTTAAAGGAGAACTGCTCTTTGGAAATATAGGAAATGATGTTATGCTCGGATCTGTATATAAAAATCAGAAACCACTTCTTAATAGTACCGCTAGAATGTTTAAAGAATGCGGAATTATACCTAAAATTCCTGAAAATGTACTGCACTGGCTGTGGATACACAATGTTGGCTCAGCCCCTTTAGGAGTTGGACTTTCACAATATAACAGTCTTAAAGAATGTATCAAGGATAAAAAACTTATTAGCATTTGTTTTAAAGCAATGAGTGAAAGTTACAAAATATGCGAAAAACGTGGAGTTAATCTTAAAGATTTTCCAGAAACTAAAATGGCTAAAATACCATTTTTTATCCTCTACAGAATGTTTAAGCATAATTTTGAAAAGAACCCTATTATGCAGCGATATACAGCTCATGCAGTACTGGCAATTGATGAAATGAAAAGTAATTTTAAACAAATATTTAATACAGGAAAAGAATTGGGAATGAATATGCCCAATATGGAAAAGTTAAATAAATTAATTTAATTTTTTGCTTTTTAATTATTATTTAGGAATTAAAGTGCTATAATTTATTGGGAATAGTTATAGATTTGTGTAAAAAACAAACCTACACTTGTGCCCAATAAAAGTTAAATCTAGTAAATAGTACAAAATGTCTCCATTTATAATCACTTCATAGTTTTACTGTAAATAAGGTTTTAAGGCATCTCTCCATACTCTATAACCATCTCCATTTATATGTAATCCACTTACAGTATATTTATAAGATAATTTATTTTGATTAGGTAATGTAAAAAGGTGATATAAATCTATGTATTGAACACTTAAGCTTTTACAAAGCTTATTTAAAGATATATTTAAATCTGTTATTTGCTTTTCACTTGTACTAGTTTTAAATAAATCCTTATTTATTGGAAGAACACTTTCTACATATATTCCAGTATTAGGTAAGTCTTTGTTAATCCTTCCTAATATTTTAGAATAGTTTTTAGTAATTTCATTAGTAGATAGCCCTTTACCGATATCATTTATTCCTATCATAATAAAAATTTTTCGAGGCTTTAACTTTATAACCTCACTTAAACGATTTAAAACTCCAGAGGTAGTATCACCACTGATTCCACGATTTAATATGCAAGGATTATTTAGTAATTCATTCCACTGCCCGATATCTGTAAGACTATCCCCTAAAAATACTATTTGGCCTTGTTTATCATCTGAATTCATATACATCGTAACTTTTTGTATGTAATAATCAGAATAAGTTTTTTGATCTAAGCTTATATCTCCAACTTTTTTAGGCAGCATTTTATTTTCTGGTACAGCAGTATTACTTAATACGCCTACAGCTTTAGGTGAATGTGAAAAAAATTTAAAATACAAACATGAACACAATATAGTAGAAAAAATTATTGTGATAATTATTAATAGTTTTTTATTTTTCATATATGTCCTCCATCAAGTATTTAGGCATGACATATAAAGTGTCCCTCAACAAGTGCTGAGAGACACCCCATATTAACACCATGTATGTTTCTAATTGCCGCTTTGCTCAAATGTGCTTGAACCTACAACAAAATTAACTAATTCATTTAATTCATTTTCACTTAAACCATTTTTGTTTGAAGAACTAGAATCAAACTTGTAGCAAACACCATTTTCACTCCAAATATAAACTGTTTCTTTATTACCTTCACCATTTTTTAATTCATATTCATATTTAAAAACTTGTTTACCTGCAATATTTAATAACTGTGTCTTATTTTTTGTTAAGTTTCCACCTAGTCCTGGAATAGTAACATATCCTGTATTTCTTGCTTCCTCATACTGTTTATAATCTTTTGTTTGAAGCAGATTCCCCACTACAGCATTATTCTTGCAGTATTCTATGCCAAAATATTTATTCTCTTTGGACACAAAAGCACTTGAAATCTTTATATCTTTATTTGCACTATTCGGGAACTTAAATTTAAAACCAAGTACATTTTCAGCTGCTTTTAAATCATCTTTATCATAAATCTCATACTCTGAACTTTTACCTGGAGTATTATAATCTAACTTTTTTACTTCCTCTGGATATTTTATGGATGATGCTATTTTTTCTACTTCATCTTGAGAAAGATTTACAGACTCTATTCCCTGATATATACCACTATATTCTAAGCTATACCAGTTGCCTTCATCCTGCCATATGAAATACTTACTAACACTTTGAGTATTTTTAGACAATCCTTGATTCTTTTGAGCTGGTGTAAAAAATTTTGCAGTAACACTTGTTCCATTTATTTCTCCTAGCTTCATAGGTTGTTCTGACGTTTCAACTTTACCACCGTCTTTTTCAAATTGAGGATCTAAATCTACCACTTTCTTTAGTGCCTCTGTATAGTTTGTATGAAAAACTTTAAACGAAATACGATCTATTGGTATATTAGGCATATTATATTTATCATTAAAACTTATAGATAAAAAATTATCCTTATCTGAAATTTTTTCAACCTGAAAATAATTAATAACTTTATAGCCTACAGGCATATAATCTGGTACCTTGAATTTAAAACCAGCTACTGTTTGTGCTTTTGCTAAGTTATCATATTCTTTTACTTGTGAATCCACAAGAAACTGAATTTTTTGAGCAGAACTCATAGTGCTATTAGAAGTTACAGCAGGGATAGCATTGTTTCCCACAGCTTTAACACTAATACCATTAGCAAGTGTTAATCCTCCAACTAGTACACAACATAAAACAGCCGATGCAGACATTTTATAAGATCCTTTTTTGAATTTTGTTATCATTTTTATTCTCCCTTCGATTTGACTCTCAGTTTCAAAAAAAATTGCTGCTTGAGGATACCTAGCTAAATTTAAAGACTTTCTTGAAAAATTAATTAGTGTCATACCATAATCTACAGTCTCTTTTTCTCCAAGTATTTCAAGTACACAAGCATCACAAGCGCATTCTCTTTGCAACTTCATTTTATTCATAGCAAACCATACCAAGGGATTAAACCAATGTATTAAAACAGCAACTATACTAAGCGAATTATAAAATAGATCTTTTCTTTTATAATGAACTAGCTCATGTAAGATAATATATGAAAATTGTTTGAGGTTGTCCATATTAATTAGGCCTTGTGGTATATAAATTTTAGGTTTTAAAACACCTAATATACAAGGGCTTTTAAAATTGTCATATACATAAATAGGAATATCTATATTTATATCAGCTTTTTTCTTACATTCCCTAATTAGTGCTAACACTTCCGTATCATCAAGGGTTTTCAAAACTTTAAATTTCTTCTTGGACTTTACTAAAACTAATAAAAATATGGAAGCTATAATAAGCAATCCTGATAGCCATACACAAGAAGCTACCTTATATATATTCACAACTAACTTATTTTTATCTATACTTTGCCATTTATCTTTTATATACATAACTTGCTTATTTTCAATGTTGTTGTTATAATGGGGTTGACGTTTAGTACTATTCAAATTTGATTGGTTTAACCTTGAAAGATCCAAGGATAAGCTATGTCTTTTTTGGATAGTATTTTTATTTTGTGAAGTACCCTGTTCATTTCTCGTAAAAATACTAAACAAATTTATTTGATTTTGTGAAATTACAGGTATAATAAGTCTTATAAGCACTATAATCCATAGTGCATGTTTAAACTTTACACCAATATGGTTATTGAATAACTTCAAAATTAAAGTAATTATCAGTATTGCAATACTTGCTGTTAAGGAAGTTTGCAAAACCCATAAAAAAATCATTTGTAAGATTTCCATCTCTAACATTCCTCTTTCATAATAATCCAGAAACTCTTAAAGTTACTTCTTTTTTTCTTTTTTACTCTTAAGAAGCTTTTCAAGATGTTCAATTTCTTTTTCTGATAAAGACTCTTCTTCTAAAAACTTCGTAAAAAGGATACTTACAGCTCCATCATATACTTTATGAAGAAAAGATTTATTTTCAACTTTAATACACTCATCTTCTGAGATTAACGGATAGTAATTATAAATTCTACCTGACTTCTGAAACCCTATTATTTCCTTTTTTACGAGTCTTGCCAAAAAAGTTTTAATTGTTTGGGCTGACCATCCCATTTTATCAGATAAAGAATTTATTATTTTTTGAGATGTCAACGGGTTTTCCTTCCATATAACCTTCATTATTTCCCACTCAGCTGCTGATATTTTAGGAATATCTCTCATAATATACTCCTCTCCATTTTATAATCTACAATTGTAAACCAACAAATATAGTCTACAACTGTAGATGATACTTGTCAAGATATATTATAAATTTTTTATTAATAGCTTTTTAAGGTGTGTTACCTTTTAATGGGGTAATCACAGCCAACATGTACCCATAGTCAAAGTAAAAATCTATTTTTAATCTATAGATCTCCTTGAAACCAAAATAATAAGAAGAACAGCTTTTAGATTATTCCATTTATATTTGAACTTTTTATGTAAGAAGCATACAATAAATTAAATTGGGAAATTAAATTGGGAAATTTTATGTTTACAAGGTGCCATTTAACTTTAATCACAATATTTTTTAATAGATTTCATTTTACAAGTTTTTGTTTTAATAAATAGAAAGGAAATTTCATACCTATGGAAAGTTTAATTACTCTCAAAAATGCTAGTAAAATTTATGGAGATAAGTTTAAGATTAGATATGTTCCAGACCGTTTTCCTAAACTTAATTTTACTCCATGTAAATATATTTATTACATGGGAAAAATAGAAGGTCTTTCTCAAACATATATAGATAAATATTCAAACGAACTATTTCAAACTTTTAATATCGATTCAATGAAAAATATTCGTATAAAATGCTTATCAAAAGGTACAATTCAAAAAGTCGCTGTTATACAAGCCCTTATATCTAAACCTAATATATTACTATTAGATGAACCACTTTCAGGACAAGATGATAAGTCTCAAAAAAGATTTATTAACATAGTACAAATATACTGTGTGCTTTTGCAGTAGTATTAGTCTATTCTTTGTTTTTGATAATACTATTTATAAGATGCATGAAGAAAAGATTATTTTAGATTATAGTTACTATATCAATTAAGATTATTTATACATACTGTCTGAGATTTCAACATTATGAGTTAAACAGAACAAATATTTATATACAGGACGACATATTAATTATAATTATAATAATATACTTTTTAGCTATTATGCTTTACATAATAGCTAAACTATCGTATAATAATAAAAATGCTAGTATGTAATGCATAATAGTCGAAACAAGGAGTGATAATTTGAAGCAGACTCAGCTTTTAAAAGGCGTACTGGAAGGATGTGTACTTCTAGTTGTTTTAGAAAACGAAATATATGGATATGAAATGATTCAAATGCTAAAAAAATATGGGTTTAAAGAAATAGTTGCAGGTACTGTATATCCCCTGCTTCAAAAATTAGAAAAGCAAGGCTATCTTTCAAGTACAATAAAGCCTTCACCAGAAGGCCCTGATAGGAAATATTATTACATAACTACAGAAGGGAAAACTCATTGTAAGGATTTTGTTGAACAGTGGAAGGATTTAGAGTCCAAGGTTGATAATTTAATATGCTTGAAAGGAGAAAAATTGTATGAATAGAAAAGACATTTCTGTGAAAGAAATTATTGAAAGAAATAATGAATTGCGCAAAAAATTAACGGATGAAAATAGAGAGTATTATGAACAACTGTTGGTATATATTCGTACTGCTGGATTATTTTATGACGATCATGAGGTAGAGAACTTATTGATGCAGATTTTACAGGATATAATTTCCGCCCAGGAAGATAATCAATCTGCCGAAGAATTCTTTGGAAAGAATCAACAATTAGCAGCAGATGAATTGATTCATAACCTTGGTAAATCCAGCAAAAAAGAAACATTTAAGTTAACTGGTCTTGTCTTTGGCATTAGTTCTTTCTTTGAAGTACTGAGTGCATTAACTGCTCCAGACAAGGGAATAAATATTCTTATACTAATCATAAATGGTTTATTGAGCTTCTTAGTTGTAGAAATTGTATTTTTTATACTGCACAAAAGTATTTATACAAAAATCATTAAAGGAAAGGTTGCCGCTTTTTTGTCTATATGGCTCTTTGTTTCTTTGATAATTGGTTTGTTTGTATTGATTGATTTATTTACTCCTCACCTGATAACTATACATTTGTCAAATTTGTTCGGAATTTTTATTATATCTATATTACTTATTGCTGCCGCTTTCTTTATATTTAATTGTGACAAGCAGGAACGTCGTATATGGTGGCCTTTTCTACCACCTATATTTATTCTTTGTTTCATTGGAATCACATTAAGAATACCATTAACAAAAAACTGGATGTCAAGCAGTAATGGCAAAATTGCATCAGTTATATTAGTTATATTTGGGTATATTCTTTTCTTAGTGTTAAGTTACTTCGGATCTAAAGGTAAGAAAGAATAGTATTTTTTATATGGACGACAAATCTCTATCTAAAAATTTTAACTCATAAAAAATTATTTATTATACTTCAAATTTACTAATAAAATCAATTAATACATAATCGTACTGGACAAACCCAGTACGATTTTTTCATGATACCAACCTATTAAACTAAATATTATAGCTCTTCATCTAATTTTACTCTTAACAAGTTAGTTTTTACCTTAGCCGCATGTTTTATTTCATATGCTGGTATTCCATTGTTAATTGCTTGTGCAATTTCATCCATTTCCCTTTTTATTTTTTTCTTCGTCAGCATACCAGCCAAGTACTATTGATTTTTCTCCCCAAAACACTCCACTGTTAACACCTGTCAACCAATATTTAGTCATTATTACTCATTATTGTGTGAGCTATACATGCCTTAGGAAGTTTTTCTTTGCAAAAATCCCACCATTGGTTTTCCGTCATATTTCCTATTTCAATTTGATGTGGAAAATAATTATAGATTACGCCAGGAACAGAAGTTCCAAGAAGCATTCTAACATTGCCACATCCCATTTCACTAGAAAACAATTCATCACATTTAGAGCGAAATTCTGAAATAACATTAACACCTATTAATTCTTTCATTTTATCTTTAATTAAGATACAATTTTTCATTGGATAACGCACTAATTCTACCCTAGCATCCAATATAATCATATCTGGTACAGATACATCTACTATTACTTGAATGTCATGTTGATGATCCTTTAAATGTGATGTGGTTCTCCAAATATTATCCTCCACTTCATAATAGTTAACTTCAAAATTTCTTGAATAAAGACTCTTTTCCATAAATATACCTCCATAGTTATACTCAGCACTGACTATAATGACATTTTTTTGGAACTCTTAAGAGAGTTCCTCCAATGTTTCATTTATCCATTTTAACTCAGTTTCAAAATGATATATATGATGATTAAATATGCTAATGCAGTAAATTCTGTAATCAGGTAACAATTTACTTACTGTACTATCTTTAGTTCTAGCTAATTCTTTCAACTTATTTTCTATATACTTTTTTTGTCTATTTAAGTTTTTAATAACGGCATCCTTATCAGCAAAATCAGAAAAATATAATACTCCATCAAAATTAAATTCTACACTATAATTTTCAGTTAATATTTTATTAAGTAAAGATTTAAAATAAGCAACTCCTGAATCAGTAATAGAATATACTGTTTTTTCAGGCCTACTGCCATCTTTTTGAATAACAAAATTTATATAACCTTTTTCAGCAAGTTTATCTAAATGATAATAAATTGTAGGAAGTTTGATTTTAGCAAAGGCTGCTATGTTATCTGATACTATTTGTTTTATACTATATCCATGTTGAGAACCATATCTCATAAGAATCCCTAGAATATACAATTGTACTTTCATTTGTAATCTCCTTATACTCAGTACTGACTATAATTATATCATATTTTGGGGTAGTGTCAACAATATGTACAAATTATATAATTAACTTATGATTGAATTGTGATAATGTCTTAGTATACCGCATTTGATTATGTCCCAAATAAATAAGTTTATAGTATAATAAAACCTCATGACTAAGAAGTGAGGTGGACAAAATCAGAAAGGTAGTTTTAACAATGAATGAGAATGCAAAATATAACATAATCAAGAAATTAGTAGAGAGCAATGGTAACAAGCAAAGAGCTGCTGTACAGATTAACTGTACTGTTAGGCACATTAACAGAATGATTAAAGGGTATAAAGAGCAGGGAAAAGCCTTTTTTATACATGGAAATCGTGGTAAAAAACCTGTCCATGCTTTAGATAATTCTACAAAACAGACTATTGTTGACTTATATCGAACAAAATATGAAGGCACCAATTTAACTCATTTTTCAGAACTCTTAAAAGAATTTGAAGGAATCAAAGTTTCATCAAACACTATACGTTCCATCCTTTTGCAGGAATTCATCCTGTCTCCTAAGGCAAAACGTTCTTCTAAGAAGGCTCTATACACTAAACTTAAAGATATGCAAAAATCTACAAAGTCAAAAAAGCAGGCTAGTGTTATTCAAAGTTCTATTCTTGCTATCGAAGATGCTCATCCTAGGCGTCCGAGATGTGCCTACTTTGGAGAAATGCTTCAGATGGATGCTTCTCTTCATCCTTGGTTTGGTGGAGAAAAAAGTCAGCTTCATATAGCTGTAGATGATGCCACAGGTGCTATTGTAGGTGCTTATTTCGATGTTCAAGAAACGCTAAATGGATATTACCATGTACTTGAGCAAATATTGAAAACCTATGGTATTCCTTATATGTTTTACACCGATAGGCGTACAGTTTTTGAGTATAAACAAAAGAAATCCCCTTCTATCGAAGAGGACACTTTTACCCAATTCGGTTATGCCTGCAAGCAGTTAGGAATTGAGATTAAAACCAGCAGCATTCCACAAGCCAAGGGGCGTGTGGAACGAATGTTTCAAACACTGCAATCACGACTTCCTATCGAATTGCGTTTAGCTGGTATAAGCACGATTGAGCAGGCAAATGAATTTTTAAACTCCTACATAAAAAAATTCAATGCTCGATTTGCTTTACCTGTTGATAATATCAAATCTGTATTCGAAACGCAACCTGATATTGAGAAAATCAATTTAATTCTTGGTGTACTTGCTAGTAGGAAAGTAGACAATGGGAGTTGTGTAAAATACAATAAAGGATATTATCTTCCAGTAGATGCTAATGGTCACCCAGTATATTACCATAAAGGTACCTGCGGTATAGTAATAAAGGCATTTAACAATGATCTATATTTTTGTGCAAACGAAAAAGTTTATGCACTTGAATTGCTTCCGGATCATGTTCCTTCATCAAAAAATTTTGATCTTGCGAAGACCTCAAAAACTCCAAAGAAACACTATATACCGCCGATGAGTCACCCATGGAAGCAGGCTTCATTTGAACATTATTGCAATAAGCAGGCTCATAGACAAAAAGAAAACATAGCTTAAAGAACTAAAAAGCCCTTTTACTTAAAAAACTTTAAGTTGATGGATGTGTTTGCTATACCTAAAAATAATGTTATAAGCGTAACAAAGCACCAGCTATTGCTGGTGCTAATAATTAAAACTTTTTGGGACATTTTCAAAATTAGTTGACACAATATGTACAAATTATATAATTAACTTAGCATAGAAATCAGCATTTTTCTAAAATGACGTGACACAACATTATCATTTATTAACTCACAAGTTATACACAGATTATCCACATTATCCACATAATATTCTATCTATGTGCCCCACTTTTACTTCATCCAGTTCGTTAGGGAATGAGTATATAAGGAACTAAATTTGAAATAATAAGTGACAATAAAGTATAATATTTGTTATGAGCATATGAATGTGATAATAACACTACTTAAATAAAGGAGCTTTTAAACATATGAATTTTTATTTCGCACCTATGGAAGGTTTGACTGGGTACATTTATAGAAATGCCCATAATGCCTTTTTTAATAAAATAGATAAATACTTTTCACCTTTTATTTTTGCAAATCAAAGTGATAAGTTTAAAACAAAGGAATTAAATGATATTTTACCTGAAAACAACCAAGGTATAGTTTTGATTCCACAATTACTAACAAATAATGCAAAAGACTTTATACATACTTCAAAGAAACTAAAGAAAATGGGATATACTGAGGTCAATTTAAATTTAGGATGCCCTTCTGGAACTGTAGTTTCAAAAAATAGAGGATCTGGATTCCTTTCAAAAGCAAAAGAACTTGATGCTTTTTTAGAGGAAATTTTTTCAGAGGCTGCAGCAAAAATCTCAGTAAAAACTAGAATAGGAAAGGACAGTCCAGAAGAATTTTATAACTTGATTGAAATATTTAACAAATATCCTATAAAAGAACTTATCATTCATCCTAGGATTCAAAAAGATTTTTATAAAAACAAGCCTAATTTGAAAATTTTTAAGGACGCCCTGGCTTTAAGTAAAAATCCTGTTTGCTATAATGGTGACATTTTTACAGTTAAAGATTATAAGAAATTTACGACTGATTTCTGCAGTGTAAAAACTATAATGATTGGCCGTGGATTATTAACTAACCCTGGATTGATTAATGATATTAAAAATAATACTAAACTAGATAAAAAATTACTAAAAGATTTTCATGACAAGATTTATGAAGATTATAAAAAAGTACTTTTTGGCGATAGGAATGTCTTGTTTAGAATGAAAGAATTATGGTCTTATATGATTCAGATATTTTCTAACAATGCAAAATATGCAAAAAAAATTAATAAATCAGAAAGATTATGCGATTACGATGCAGCAGTTTTAAGCCTATTTCGCGAACAGACTATTTTAGAAAATTAGTAAAATCAAATATCTATTACATTTCTAATTTAGTTTAGACTTTATATCCATGGGCATACTAATTTCATAAAGTGATTTTTAGACTCAGGCAGAGTTTGCTTAAGAGGATGGGAGTATTACAGATGGTATTCATTAGATAAAATACAACATTTTATCTCTTAATATTAGCTTATAGGTAGGTGATTAAATGCTAAGTGATAAACCAATCAATTCTTTCTTAGAAAATATAGCTTCTAAACCATTAACTCCAGCTGCAGGAAGCATAGCCGCCTTGAGCGCAGCTTCTGCAGCAGCATTAACTGAAATGGCTGCCAACCTTACCTCAAAAAAACCTAAATATCATGATATTTCAGATAAAATGAAAGAAATAGCTGAAGAATGTTCTTCCTATAGGGAGATTTTTCTTAATGATATTGATAAAGATACAAAAGCCTTTAAAAAAGTAATAGATTTGTATTTAATGAAGTTAAATACAGAATCCGAAAAAGAAATTCAACAAAAGGAATTGCAAAATAGTTTTAAAACAGCTATAGAGATACCTCTAAGTATGGCCAACAATATTGTAGAGTTAATTTATACTATAAGATTTGTTAATAAACATGGATGTAAAACATCAGCATCAGATGTAAAGCAAGCTTATATTCTGGCACAATCTGCAGTTCGTTCATCAATTTTTCTTATAAAATCAAATCTTGTCTTTGTCCATGATCAGGATTTTCAAACTTATATTTCAAGAAAAATTGATGAATTAGAGACAAACTTAGAAATGTAATAAATATATTAAGTCAAAATTTCATATGTGCCAAAGTTGAAATATTAATTTAACACACTTTTTTCACCTTTAATACCAATATAATTAAATATCTGCTGAAATAAAGTTCTCGCCACAGGTGCTGAAACATCTGAAGCATAATAATTTGATCCGCTAGGTTCGTTCACACTTACAAGCAAAGTTATTTTGGGATTCTCCTCAGGAGCCATACCAGCAAAGGAAGACATATATTTTCCCACTGCATAACCTCCTGTTTTAGGATCAGCTACCTGAGCCGTACCAGTTTTACCTGCAATATCTAATCCTTGTAAAAAGGCATTTTGTCCTACACCTGAAGTAACTACTTTAGTTAAATCATCTCTCAACTCAGATGCTAATTTAGCATTATACACAGTTTTTTTGCCATAATTATCATATTTTTTATCTATAACTTCATTACTTGTATCATCAATGTGTGCAATACTCTTCATAACATGCGGTCTTATCCATGTTCCTCCATTTGCTATTGCATTAAAAGCAGCCATATATTGAACTTGATTGACTGCAACGCCTTGTCCAAAAGCAAGTTCAGATAAATCAAATCGGTTAATTTGATCAGGGCTTCTCAGAATACCTGCTGATTCTCCAGGCAAGTCTATCCCTGTTTTTTTACCAAATCCCATTTTTTGTGCAGTGGCAACAAGCTTGTCTTTACCTAGCTTATTTCCTAACTCTGCAAAACCTACATTACAGGAATTCTTTATTATATCCACAAAGCTTTCGCTGCCATGCCCATTTAAATTCCAGCAGTGAATAGGATGTTTATCAATTGTTATACTTCCATCACATATATAGGTATCATTCAATCCAATATTGTTTTCTAAAGCACTTGCTGCAGTAACAACTTTAAATATAGACCCTGGTTCAAAATTATCTTGAATAGAAGGATTTTTCCAAAGCATTTCAGCATCTTTAGAGTTTTTGGCTATACTTGCTGCATTGTTAAGATCTACACTAGGCTTATTTGCCATTGCTAATATTTCTCCATTTTGAGGATTCATAACTAAAATATTAACTGCTTTCGCATTATTGTCTTCTAAAGCTTTTTGGGCCGCTTGTTCAGCATATTGTTGAATAACTGAATCTATTGTTAAAATAACATTTTTGCCATCTACTGGCGGGGTATATTTTTCAGATTCATAAGGTAATTGATTATTTTTTGCATCTTTTTCATAAGTCATACTACCAGGCGTACCTGAAAGTTCTTTATCATAGCTTAATTCTGCCCCAGAAATTCCATTGCCCTCAGGATTTACCAACCCTAAAATACTTGTCATAAAATTTCCATTTACATAATACCTTTTGGTATCTGGTGAAATAATAATTCCTTTAATATTTAGCGCTTTAACCTTAGTCATTACAGGTTTCTTAATTTGCCTTTTCAATAAAGCTGAATTAGCAGGCAGTCCATTAGGTAGTGTTGTACTTAATACTTTTAAAACATCACCAGATTTCATATTAAGTATGGGCGACAATTTATCAGCTAGTTGAGAAAAAGACATTTTTCTCTCACTTAAAGTTTGTCTTAATGTTTTTAAATCCAGGTCAACTCTATAAATACTTTCATTTACTGCTAATTCATTAGAATTTCTATCTAGAATTTCTCCTCTTTTAGCACTAATTGGTATTGTAGTTGTTTGCTGCTCCACAGCCATTGATTTATATTCAGAACCCTTTACTACCATTAAATACCCTAACCTTCCAACTAGTCCTAAAAATACAACAACCAATAGTATACCAGCAAATATAAATTTATTTTTTTTAACAAATTTTTTTGTTTTCATCCTTATCCTCTTTAGTCTTTCAGGCAATTTTCCTATTTAACTAATTGCCATTTTATAATATTATTTCTTATATGCTATATAAATTATTATATTAAAAGCTGTAATCATATTCAACTATAAGTAATCATGATTTATACCATCATTTTTCGCTTTTGCACTTTATTCTTATACATATTGTTATCTGCTATCTCTATTAAAGTATCAATACCAACCTTTTTTGCATTATTATATTCTGCAAAACCATAGCTAAAATCCACTTTGTAATTAAAAGAGCTGCCTGTATTAAGCTTGTCCATATCACTTCTTATTCTATTAATAATTAATTCTGCCTCTCCTATAACAATATTAGGGAACACAATAAGAAATTCATCTCCCCCTATTCTACAAACATAGTCAGAATTTCTTACATTAGAGACTATCAATTTGACTACATTTAAGATAAGATTGTCCCCTTCAATATGTCCATAAGTATCATTTGTCTTTTTTAAATTATCCACATCTATAAAACATATTGTTAAATTGTTTTTGTTCGTTAATGCATTTTTCATTTCTTTATCCAAGAACTCCATACCTGCCCTTCTATTGTATAATTTCGTCATTTCATCAGTGGCAGCTGTTTTTTCTAATTCATTTTCTTTGTCTGTCAGTTCTTTAAATATGGTATTATACGGCTGAGTAATACAGGTTATTATAACTGCCTTATATATAAGGTAAAAAGATATCATCTTAAAATAATGCCCTAACAAATTTGAAAATGCATAGTTATTTATATATAAAGTAAATTCAAATTCAGATATTATAGTAAAAATAATAGAGCCAAACAAGTATCCATAAACTTTACTATCAAATTTATTTTTGTTCTTCCTTAACAATATGATATCAGTTGTTAATATTCCACATATGATATATTCGCTAATTATCTTAAATGGAGTCTGTCCTTTCCCTTCAATAAAACATATAGGGAATACCTTGAAATAAAAAATTGAAGCTATAATACTTGCAGTAACTACCGTATAAATTGCAAAAGTTAAATATGGCCTCAATTTTTTCTTAAAATGTATGAATACAAATGGTATCAACAAAGAAATACTTTCGAGATAACGAGCTCCTATCCACAATTGATTGGCATAAAAATTATATCCTCTAAAAATGTTCATGCCGTTGTATGACAGCGTATGTAATAAATCTAAAAATGCTACAAACATATATGCAATACCTATAAATACAAGGTAATCAAAATATTTTTTTGAAAAATTTTTTGAATTCCATGCTACTATAAATAAAGTAAATCCTATTGTTACACTAAATAACTCTGCAAGGCTGTGAAATAACAAATAGCTATATAGGTTGGTCATATATAAAGCTGCTGTCACAACCAATAAAATAATAACTTCAAAAATATAATTTTTATATTTATACATATGAACCCTCCTACAATAAAATAATAATTACATATAACAACTGCTTCAAATAATTTTATTATCTGGATATATATTATTAAATACATTATATTATTAAATAATAAAAAAATCCAATAAAATATTGCTTGCTAATAAAGATAATTGCTTTGGATAATATTACATTTGTAATAGTAATTTAGTATATATAGTTTTCTTATGGAGGTGGCTTTAATTATAGTAAACTGTCCCTTTTTGATAAATTTCTTATAGCATTACTAAAATGGAAAATTAAAAGTAAAAAGCAAAAAAAATTAACAAGTGATGAAATAGGTATGCTTGCCGTATATGATAAACCAGTGGATTTTACGGCAAGAAAGAATATAGATGAAATAATAGCCTACGTTAAATCGTAGTATAAAAAATATAGAAAATACACAGTACTATATACAATAATTATAAATTTTATAAGGAAATGTGATTAATATGGGACAAAAAAAGGACACAAATTACTCCAATTCATATGTTGAACAAAACTTATCTTTTATCAAAAATCAATTAGGAGATGGTATTGGTCTCGGTGAAGGTAAATTTAAAGCCTTTGGAGGTCAGAAAGAAATTGGAGTATTATATGTGACAAGTCTTTGTGATAAAGAGTTTATAAGTGATCAGGTTATTACCCCTTTATTACAGGGAACATTAAAAAATAATATAGAAAATAGTGACATAAGTATATTGGCACAGACAATGTTTATTTCACCAATAAACACCAAAATAATAAAACAAAAAGAAGAAGCTGCAACTGAATTATTAAAAGGAAATACAGTAATTTTCTTTGAGGAGTCTAGCAGTATACTTATAATTCAAGCTCCAAAGATGGAAAAAAGATCTATAAATAATCCAGAAAATGAAACGACTATTTTTGCTTCTAAAGAAGCCTTTGTAGAAGATATAGAAACCAATATTAGCATGGTTATTAGGAGACTTCCTATACCAACACTTAAATTTGAAACTTTCACGTTAGGAAGATTATCCTGTACAAATTCAAAATTGTTATGGATTAAAGGGTTAGCTAAGGATGATATTGTAGAAGAAATGAGAAGACGTATTAGAGATGTGGATATCAATATAGTAGATGGTACTAGCACTTTAGCTGAACTTATACAAGATAAACCTACTAGTATATTTCCAACCTATAGATTGACAGAACGTCCAGACGTAGTTTCAAGGGCACTGTCCGACGGCCATGTTGTAATACTTTGCAATAATAGTCCCTTTGCATTGATAGTACCAATGACTTTTTGGAATAACTTTAAAACTATGGATGATTATTCACAGTTACCTTTTGCTGCTTCGCTATTAAGAATCATTAGAATTTTATCTTTTATTGTATCTATTACCGTATCACCGCTATACCTTTCCTTTGTTACTTACAATCATACTATTGTTCCGCCATCTCTTGCTTTGAATATTTCTCAAGGAAGAAATGGTGTCCCATTCCCTTCAATAGTAGAGCTGCTCGCCATGACGATTATAATTGATATATTTCGTGAAGCTGGAACACGTATGCCGGGAATAGTAGGTTATTTTGTAGGAACTTTAGGTGCAGTTATAATCGGTCAGTCAGCTGTAGCAGCAGGTTATATAAGTGTATCTATTATTATAGTGGTGGCATTTTCAGCAATAGCTACCTTTGCTATTTCATCAACTATACTAGTAAATACTTCAAGAATAATTAATTATTTTTTAATATTGTTATCAGGGTTTTTAGGCATATTTGGTTTTTTTAATGGTAGTTTTATTATTCTATGGAGAATGTCCATATTGGAATCCTTTGGAGTACCTTACTTATATCCAGTCATACCAATTGAGTTTCAAGGATGGAAAGATGTTTTTATCAGAGCACCTTTCAAAATGTTGAAAAACAAACTAACACTTATTGCAAATGTACATAGTAATAAAGCTGGAAATACAAAAAAGCAATGAAATATCTTTTATTATAAGAGAAGGTGCCCTCCATTGAGATATGATAAATTCACAAGAGAACAAATTATTTTTCTTACATTTGCAAGTGGATGTGGTAATATGGCATTTAATTTTATTTGGGCTGTATATTTATCAGGAAGAAGTGGATGGGTTGCAATGGCAATAGGAATTCTTTTGACCATTCCTATTGCCATTGTAATAGTATATTTAAGCAAGAAGTATCCTGAATGTAATATATTTGACATTATTAATATTAGTTTTGGAAAGCCTTTATATATAATTGTGATAATAATTAATGCAGTAATAAATATTATTTTAGCAGTAATTATTTTGAATTTTTTGACTGGAACAGTTAAGATACACTTTTTACAATTAACTCCTGTATGGGTGATTATGACCATTATTCTTATCATGGCCTTTTTATTTGTGAATAATAAAACCTTGCTATTTGGAAGAGCGGTAGAACTACTAACCGCATGGTATATATTAAATTATTTCACAGGGTTTTCTCTTGCTTTTGTGAGTGAATTTGATTTTAAAAACATATTTCCTATATTTGATACTACACTATTAAAATTTGGGCAGGCGGTGTACTTTTCATTATGTTCAGCCTCAGAAATATTACTGTTTATGATAGTGATGGTTGATCATATGCCTCAAACCGCTGGTAATAGAAAAAGTATAATAAACGGAATTGTTCTTTGGTCGTTCATATTATCGTTGGCAGCATTTATTATGCAAGGTGTATCTGGCAGCGGATTGTTATTGCGTACTGCATCCGTAGGAATTGAAATATCAAGAGCTATTTATCTTGGAGATTTTTTTAGAGGACTGGAAATATTCATTCTAGCTACGTATCAACTAATCGCTACTTTAAGATTATCATTATATTTATATTGTACATGGATACCTATAAAAAAATTATTTAATGAGAAATATTCTTTTATTATATTGCTTTTAATTTCAATTATAATCATAATCCCGTCTATAAAATTAAATTCCTATAATAAAGCATTTTTTGCTTCTATATTTATGGATTATTATATTATTTTACCTTTTGTAGTGTTTATTATAATAATAGCTTTTCTTGGTGCTTATATTAAGAAAAAAAGGTCTGGAAGTGATGTGGGATGAAAAAGACAATGCTTATAATATCGTTAATAATTTTTATGTTTTCTTTCGTTGGCTGCTGGGATTATATGGAGTATGAACAGATGTCTCAAATATATGCTCTAGGAGTAGATTTGGATGCAAAATCTAATGAAGTAACTATAACACTGCAATATATTCCAATTGCTAGATCCATGGGGGATAAGGCAAATACTACCAATAGTACAGGAACAGTCTATTCTGCATCTGGTATTACAATAATTGATGCGTTAACAAAGCTGCAGCAGACAAGTCCTAATAAGCTGTTTTTTGGGTATCTGCAGGTTATAGCAATTAGTGAAGATGCAGCAAAATACCTTATGAAAGATCTAATTGTATTTTTTGATAGTATCTCAACCATTCGTAATTCTGTAAACATAATAATTGTACCTGGAAGTGCCCAGGGGACAATAGCCACCCGTGATCCTAATTCTGAGACCTCTTCGGGTAAAAAAATGCATATGCTTTTACGCTCATCTCAAAGTAATGGTACCACATATTCCGTTACTCTGCATGATTATTTGCAGATGATGGATAGAGAAGGGGTTGAACCAGTAGCTCCCAGAATGTTAACTACATCGCTCAGTAGTGATTCAGGAGAAGCTTTAGGTGGAACTCGAAATGATGTAAGGTTTTCTGTAGAAAAGAATGGCAATATACTTGCAAGTGGTATGGCAGCTTTTAAAAAAGATAAATTTGTTGGCTGGCTTAATGATAAGGAGAGCATGGGTCTAAATTGGATATTAGGTACTAGGATTACCTCCTATAAAACTTCTAATATAGATAAGCTTAGTACTAATAAGGATGAAAAAGATTTACCGCTTCATGCTAATCTCAAGAAAATGCTCTACTATTATATAACAAAATCAGGAAGCAAAATTAAAGTTAAAATAGAAAATAATCAACCTGTTATATATCTGGAAGTTAAGGTTGAAGCTACCTTAAAAAAATATTATAGCGATGAAAAAAATGAATACATAAGTCCAGATATAGTTGATTCAATTGAGAAAAAACTATCAAAAAGCATAGATTCAGACATTATGTCAGCACTAGAAAAAGGTAAAGGTGAATTAAATTCAGATATATTTGGTTTTGGATTTAGTTTTTATAGGCAACATCCTAAAGAATGGAACAAGTATTATAAAGGGGTTTGGGATGATATATTTCATGATATTCCTGTTAGTGTAAATGTCAAAACTAAGATAACTAATACTGGAACAAATATTAAAGGGTTTCAGATTAAATAACTAAAAATAATTTATGCTTGTAGTAATAACTCTGCCTTCTAGGTTTCCACGTATTAGGTGTTTCACATTTAGGGATTAAACCTAGCTTACAAATAATAAATTTTCTTTAAAGATTAGTCACAACCATTTTATTGTGATAAAATAAGAAAAAAGTGTTTGAAAAGTGTTGTTAATTGAAGTATGATGGTTGATACAATCACAAATGTGAAATTATTTAATTAAAATTATGAATTTTAATTCGTTTAATAAACAGAGTTCTTGGCGTCAGATGGAGTTTTGACTCCACCTGATGCTTATTAACAGTATTCTTAGTGCTTCAGCACTTAGAAGACGTTATCCTTTAGGGAAAATCGTTATCCAGGGACGTAGCTGTTCGCAACGTACACTTGGAGAAGTGGAAGTATTAGAACAGGTAGTCATCGGATAAAATCTATAAAGATCAGAGGAAATTTTATGAATAGAGATATAAAAAAAGAAGTTCAATTAAATACAGCTCAAATGCTAGTAAAGTGCTTAGAAGCCGAAGGAGTAAAATACATTTTTGGTATTCCCGGTGAAGAAAATCTAGAAATAATGAATGCAATTTCAGATTCAACTATTGAATTTATCACAACCCGTCATGAGCAAGGTGCTGCATTTATGGCAGATGTTTATGGACGTTTAACAGGAAAAGCAGGCGTTTGCCTATCAACACTAGGACCAGGTGCCACTAACTTAGTAACTGGTGTAGCAGATGCTGATAGTGATGGTGCTCCGGTTGTTGCTATTACAGGTCAAGTAGGTACTGAAAGAATGCATATAACATCACACCAATTTTTAGACCTTTGCAAAATGTTCGAACCAATCACAAAGAGAAGTAAACAAATCGTTCGTCCTGATACTGTAAGTGAGATTATAAGACTTGTTTTTAAGTATGCTGAAAGTGAAAAGCCTGGAGCATGCCACATTGATTTACCTGTAAATATTTCAAAAATGCCCGTAGGTGCTTTAGAAAAGCCTTTGGAAAAGAAAATTCCACCAAAGGAACATGCGGATTTATCAACAATTGAGGAAGCTGCAAGTGAAATCTTCAAAGCAAAAAATCCTATTATCTTAGCTGGAAGCGGTGCTATAAGAGGAAATTCTTCAAAAGCTGTTACGGAATTTGCAACTAAATTGAAAATTCCAGTAATTAATACAATGATGGCAAAAGGTATTATTCCAATGGATAACAAATATTCAATGTGGACAATAGGTATTCCACAAAAAGATTATGTAAATAAAATTATTGAAGAGGCTGATTTAGTAATTACAATTGGATATGATATTGTAGAATATGCCCCATCCAAATGGAATGTAAATGGAGACATTAGAATTGTGCATATCGATGCAAGGCCATCACACATCAATAAACTTTATCAGCCCATAGTAGAAGTAGTTGGTGATATTTCAGATGCTCTATACAATATATTGAGAAGAACTTCTAGCAAAGATGAACCAGTAAAAGCTTTGGAGATTAAAGCGGAAATGCTAACTGAACATGAAAGCTACGCAAATAACAATGCTTTTCCAATGAAACCCCAAAGAATTTTAAATGATGTTAGAAAGGTCATGGGACCACATGACATTGTCATATCAGATGTAGGTGCCCATAAAATGTGGATTGCCAGACATTATAACTGCTATGAGCCCAATACATGTATTATTTCAAACGGTTTTGCTACAATGGGTATTGGTGTTCCAGGTGCAATTGCAGCCAAATTAATTAATCCAGATAAAAAAGTATTAGCTATTGTTGGTGATGGCGGTTTCATGATGAATAATCAAGAATTAGAAACAGCCCTACGTATTAAAACTCCAATTGTAGTTTTAATATTTAATGATAGTAACTACGGTTTAATAAAGTGGAAACAAGAAGAACACTATGGTAAAAGCTGTTATGTAGATTTTACTAATCCAGATTTTGTAAAGCTTGCAGAAAGTATGTATGCAAAAGGATATCGAGTAGAAAAAGCAGAAGATTTAATTCCAACTTTAGAAGAAGCCTTTAAACAAAATGTACCTGCAGTTATTGATTGTCAAGTTGACTATGGTGAAAATATAAAGCTTACAAAGCATTTAAAAGAAGTTTACGAAAATATATAAAGTGGAGGAATAAAATGAAGGCATTATCTATTAAACCAGAAATCTATACCTTTGATACATGTAAAGAATTTATAGACAAATTTAAAATAGGAAAAGAAGATTTAGTTATTACAAGTGAACATACTTATGTTTCATATTTTTCTAAATATGACCTTGATACCAATGTAATCTTTATTAGAAAATACGGCACTGGAGAACCAAGTGATGCAATGGTAGAAGCAATTTGTAAGGATATAAAAGATATTACTTATAAAAGAGTAATTGCTATTGGCGGCGGAAGTGTCCTTGACGTTTCAAAATTGTTTGCATTAAAAACAGTTTCGCCAGTACTTGATTTATTTGATCACAAATTAGAATTTGTAAAAGATAAGGAATTGATCCTAATTCCAACAACTTGCGGAACAGGCAGTGAAGTAACTAATATTTCTATTCTTGAATTGAAGTCAAGACATACAAAATTAGGCCTTGCTATAGATGAACTATATGCAGATTTTGCTGTTATGATCCCAGAGCTTCTAGAAAATTTACCTTTTAAATTTTTTGCAACTAGCTCCATTGATGCCTTAATTCATTCCATTGAATCCAGTGTTTCAACAAAGGCTACAAGCTATACAGAAATGTTTTCCTATAAAGCAATGGAAATGATTTTAAAAGGATATCAGGAAATTTCAAAAAATGGCCCAGACGCTAGATTTTCCTTGCTAGATAAATTTTTACTTGCAAGCAATTATGCTGGAATTGCATTTGGTAACGCAGGGTGTGGTGCAGTACATGCTATGAGTTATCCTTTAGGTGCTAACTACCACGTTCCTCATGGAGAAGCAAATTACCAAATGTTCATTGGAGTATTTAAAACCTATTATCGTTTAAAACCACAAGGTAAAATTACAAAACTAAATAAATTCTTAGCATCCATTTTAAACTGCAAAGAAAAGGTCGTTTACACTAAAATAGAAGAGTTATTAAACGTATTAATTCCTAAAAAACAATTACGTGAGTACGGGGTAAAAGAAGAAGAATTAAAGGAATTTACACAAAGTGTTATGACTAAACAAGGTCGTTTAATGGCAAATAACTATACAGAATTAAATGAACAAACTGTATATGAAATATATAAATATTTATATTAAAGTAGAGTTGATTTAAATTATGATAAATTTTCTTAATTTAGAATACTTTTTAGTTGCATCAGAAGAATTAAATTTTACTAAGGCAGCAAAAAGGCTGTTTATCTCTCAACAATCATTAAGTTCTCATATTTCAAAGTTAGAGCTTGACTTAAATGTGACATTATTTAATCGTACCTCACCTTTGACGTTGACACCAGAAGGAAAAAGTCTGGCAAAAAACACTATAAAGATATTGAACTTAAAAAAACAATCTCTAAAAGAACTGTCAGATATCAAAGATTTTAAACGAGGTGACTTATATATTGGTATATCCCCTACAAGAGGACTATCATTTTTGCCAGAGATACTGCCTGACTACAGCCAAAAATTTCCTAATATTCATCTACATTTATTCGAAGGTAATTCAAAAGAATTAGACCTTGCATTACTTAACGGTGATGTAGATTTAATAGTTGCAATGTTACCTTTCAATGTAGAAAATGTGGAAACAATACCTCTTTGTAATGAAGAAGTTCTTATGATTGTTCCAGATAGTATATTAGTAAAATATTTTCCTAACAACTATGATAAAGTTAAAGCACAACTTGAAAAGGATGTAGATTTAGCTTTATTGAAAGATTGCCCTTTTTTAATGTTTAATACAAGACATATGGTTAGGCTTATTGCAGACGAAATGTTTAGTGAAAAACAGATAAAGCCTAATATTATTTTAGAAACAGATAGTATTGAAACAGCATTGGCACTTTCAGTAAAAGGGATGGGAATTACTTTTTACCCTAAAACTCTAATGAGTAACAAGAATTTAGTATTTGATAAAGACTCCTTTGCAAGTACTAACATATACCATATGAGATATAATAAAACTCATAGAACGCTGGCTATCGGCTATCAAAAAAATCGCTATATATCTCAAGCAGTAAAGGAGTTTATCAAGCTAACAAGAGAAAAATACGAAAATTTAATTCAATGACAGGCGTCGATTTTAATCATTATCTTTGCCTACGCCATAATAATAAAATAAATAACCGCACACCTGCTGAATTCAGGTATGCGGTAGTTTTTTTAATAATATCCTCTTATTTTTAAAGTCTGATTTCAGATAATATTATTAAACTCCTGCTGTGATACCACCATCTGCAATAACAGGTGAACCTGTCATGCAAGAAGAATCATCTGAAGCTAAAAATGTAGCAATTTTAGCAATTTCCATTGGAGCAATAGGTCTTCCAATAGGTTGTACGGAAGCAAGATCTTTTAATACAGCTTCTCTGCCTCCAAATAATTCGGCATGAGCATCATTAAAAGTTGTGTCAACCCAACCAGGACAGATACAATTTACTCTAATATTATCTTTTGCAAAATCTAGTGCCATTGCTCTTGTTAACATTAGAATAGCCCCTTTGGATGCTACATAAGCAGAAAGCCTTGGTTCTGCAACAAAGCTATTTGCTGATGCAGTATTTACTATTGAACCTCCTCCTGATTTTTGCATAACAGGAATAACATACTTAGATACTAAAAAGTGAGATTTTACATTTACATCCATTGTTTTATTCCAAATATTTTCTGTTAGCTCAATAACAGAACCAGGAATATTAACAGCTGCATTGTTACATAGGACGTTAATTGTTCCAAACTTTTCAACAGTAAATTTAACAAGCTCCTGTATGTTTTTTTCAGAAGAAACATCTGTTTTAAAAAAATAAGCAGAATAGCCTTTCTTTTGTAATTCTTCCGCAAGAGCTTGTCCTTCAGCTTCTAAAATATCAGAAATAATCACCCTTGCTCCTTCATTTACAAAATCTCTAACAATTGCTTCTCCAATTCCCTTTGCACTTCCAGTCACAATGGCCACTTTATTTTTTAATCTCATATTCGTTTTCCTCCTACTCAATGTAATTTATTTTGGTTCATACATTTTTTATATATTATCAATTATAGGTCCTTCCTTTTTATATCCTTTTGATTTGATAAACCCAACAATGACACCTATGAAAATCCAAGAAAGACCTACAATTTTAGTATTTCTATCAAAGCCTGACCATACAAATGCACAAACGCCAAATCCTATAAATGGAAACAACAAATGAAACAAAACACCTTTGCCTCCTCTTTCTTTTTTCTTAAAAAAGAAATATGCAATTACAGATAGATTTAAAATCATAAATGCTGTTACTGCACCAAAGTTCACAAACATTAAAATGGTTGTTAATTTTAGTGTTAAAACAAGAATAGTAGATACAATCATTGATAGTATAATTGCATTTGCTGGAGTCATATATTTAGGGTGAACTTTCTTCAATATATTAGAGCCAGGAACAATGTTATCTCTACCCATAGCGAATAGAATACGGGCTACTGCTGATTGAATATTAAGGGTAACAGCAAGTCCAACTGCAACTACATTTATGAGAAGCATAGCCACATAAAAATACTGTCCTCCAATTTCCTTTGCAATATCAAACATTGCCATATCTGGATTTAAATTTGCATAATTACTGTGAGCTAAACAAGCCAAATAAGTTTGAACTAAGAATATTAAAGCTGTTGTTACTAATGCCAAAACAGTTGCTTTTCCAACTACCTTTTCAGGCTGTTCCACTTCCTCAGCTAATGTACTTATTCCATCAAATCCAACAAATCCTAATAGAATCATAGAAGTTGCAGTTGCAGCAAATTTCAAATTAACATGTTCTGGTTGAAAAATTGGAAGTAATGAAAATCCTCCTATTCCCAATCCTTCAATAAATACAAATTTAATAGCAAAGCTTACAAATAAAATTAGTGCTATAATCTGTAGTATAAATAAAAATGTATTTACTTTAGCGTTTAATTCTACTCCCCGAATGTTAATAAGACCAGTTATTATAATGAATATAATAGCTAAAACTTTTGGATCAAGACCTGGAAAAATACCTGTTAACCATAAACCTGAAAATAAACACATAAGAGCAGGTGCAAGAATATAATCTGATAAAATAGTCCAACCTGCTATAAATCCAATATGCGGATTAAATCCTTTCCCTACATATGAGTAAACTGACCCTGCATATGGGAATTCCTTACTGAATCGAGCATAACTCAACGCAGTAAAAAGCATAAGCACTGCCCCGATTAGATACACCAAAGAGACCATTCCATAACTTGCTTGAGCAGCTGTACCGAACACTTGAAAAGGTGCAAGAGGTGACATCGTAATCATACCGAATATAATTAAATTTTTCATCGTAAGTGTTCTTTTTAATTCTTGTTGCATACAAATTCCTCCTATTCATCTTTAGTTAAATAAAATGTATTACGTCTATTATAATATCGTTTGTTTAAAAAAGATAGTATTTTTTTATTTATTGTGTATAAATACCACACTTTTTTTATAACTTTAGCAAATTATACAAATTATATAGTTCATTACTAAAAAGATACTTTTGAAAATTCCTTTTATTCCTATATCTATATTTTCTTTAACCTCTTCTAAAAAACCTTCATCTCATGTATGAATAATTTTAATTATATTAAACATACTAAATCTGTATTTAATTATTCTAAAGGAGGTTTTATTACGTCAATTTTAAAATATTTCCATAATCCTAAGAAATCCAAAATTGAAAAACAAGATCAAAAAACTGAAAAAAAATTATCTTCTCAAATAAAACTTTCTTTAGATTTAGCTGCTAACATTGAAATAATACAAAAGATGCTCGGTTTTTCCAGTGACATAGTAGTAAGAAATTTTACTATTTCTCCAGATTGTGAAATAAAAGCAGCGGTCATTTTTATTAAGGGCCTGGCTGAAAGAGAACTCATTAACGAACAGGTTATTGGAGCATTGATGCTAAATGAAAGGTTTAATGGTTTCAAAAATACTAGTGAGTTTTTTCAAACGATAAAAGAATATGGTTTACCTAACACTTACGTAAATGAAGAATCTGATATTAACAACATAGTAACTGAATTGATTGATGGCAATACAATTCTTTTGTTGGACAAAATAGACAAAGTTCTTATAATAGGAAGCTCAGGTTGGAAGGACAGATCAATTTCTGAACCAACAAGTGAAAATTCGGTAAGAGGGCCAAAAGATTGTTTTACAGAAAACATTGAAAATAATAGTGCTCTAATAAGGCGCCATATCAAAAGTTCTGACTTAAGGATAGAATCATTTAAAATAGGTACAAAAACTAAAACAACAGTATTGATAGCCTATCTTAAGGGAATAGCAAGGGAAGGAGTAATAAATGAAGTTAAAGAACGACTGGAACGAATTGAAATTGACGGCATACTTGAAAGTGGTTATATTGAAGAATTAATAGAAGATACCCCTTCATCTATGTTTCCTCAGATAGGACACAGTGAAAGGCCTGATAAAATTTCTGCAGCAATTTTAGAAGGTAGGGTAGCCATTCTTGTAGATACAACTCCTTATGTGCTCATAGTCCCTACAATTTTTGTTCAGTTTATTCAGTCGGTAGATGACTATTACCAGCGTCCTCCTATGGGGTCTTTTGCAAGATTCATTCGAATTATTGCTTATTTTACTTCAGTTCTTCTTCCTTCACTGTACATTGCTTTAACAAGCTTTCATCAAGAAATGATACCTACTACACTGGCCTTGTCAATTGCAGCTTCCCGTGAGGGTGTACCTTTTCCAAGCATAGGAGAAGCCTTTATGATGGAAATTACTTTTGAAATTCTAATGGAGGCAGGCCTCCGTTTACCCAAACAGGCAGGTCAAGCCGTAAGTATAGTTGGCGGTCTTGTTATAGGGCAGGCTGCAGTTCAAGCAGGTATTGTTTCACAGGCTATGGTAATCGTGGTAGCCCTAACAGGTATAAGTTCCTTTGCCATTCCAGCTTTTGATGCATCATCCTCAGGACGTTTACTTCGATTTCCCCTAATGATAGTAGCTTCTATTCTCGGTTTACCTGGTATCCTAGCAGGATTAAATATAATCATTATTCACTTAAACAGCCTGAGTTCTTTTGGTGTGAACTACATGGAACCTTTTACATCAGCAGACAAAAGTATAACTGAAGACACTGTACTTAGAAAACACTGGTGGAAAATAAACCGACTTCCAGGCTATATTGCCCGTAAAAGTATTGTAAGAGAGGCTCCAAACATGAAACCAGGACCAAAAGCAAATTCTACAGAGAAAGATAATAATAGTTAATTCTGTTTTCAAAAAAGGAGAGATTCGGATGAGGAAGATAGCTTTGGGATTAATTCTTATACTTTCACTTCTACAAACCGGTTGTTGGGATGCCAGGGAAATCGATGAACTTGCCTTTGTATTAAGTATTGGTTTAGATAAAACAGATTATGGATTTAAAGTAACGGCACAAATTGCAAGTCCGGGAACTTATAGTAAAACACCATCAGGTTCTGGACTTACCCAAAAGAATAAACCCTTCTGGATAATCACAAGTACCGGTAAAACAATTTTTGAGGCAATACGTAATATGGCATCTATATCTTCCCGTCGTATATTTTGGTCTCATATTAAAGTAATAGTTATAAGTGAACAGCTAGCCCGGAGCAATACCCTTGAAATATTTGATTTTTTTACTAGGAATCCCGAACTTCGTTTAAGAACCCTAGTTGCAGTTACCCCGGGAAATGCAGGGAAAGTTCTTGATGTTGTTCCTGTAACGGAGAAAGATCCAGCTGTATACCTGGAAAAAATAATTAGGAATAAAAATTTAACAGGAAAATCTTATGACATAATGTTAAAGGATTTTATTGAAGATTATCTTGACCCATATGTAGGTCCAGTAACCTCAAGGATCATTATTGACAAATCAAAATCAGAGCCTATTCTAAAAACAAGTGGTGCATACGTTTTTGATGACAATAAAGTATCCACTGTACTTAGTGAAAAACAAACAAGAGGACTTTTATGGATAAAAAATAAAATGAATGCATCAATAATGGTTGTAAATTGCCCCTATGATGGTATGCCTATTACACTTGAAATTAAAAGATCTAAGTCTTCCATCAAAAGTTATTTGGATGGTGAAGTCCCCCATTTTTCAATTAATCTTAAAGTAGATGCTACCATAACCGAACAATCATGTCTTACCAACTTTAACGACATTGGGAAACTAAATAAATTGGAAGAATCACTGGAGAAATCCATTTGCAAAGACATTCAATCTACAATACTAACAGCAAAAGATATACAAACAGATTTTCCCGATTTAAGTTTTACACTACACAGACAACATAGAAAAGAATGGAATCAAATATCTTCAAAATGGGATCAGCTTTTTAAAAATAGTAAGGTTAATATAACTGCAAATGTAACTATTCATCACGTATCATTGGCAAAGCCCCTAGAGCCAATAAAAATACAGAAATAATATATGGGATAAAGGAGTAAAAAGTACTATGATGCAAAAAAAGGAAACCATTAGCAATAACCAGTTTAGAGATATTCTGATTTGCGTTATGTGGCCTGCAACAATCAACTACGCAAGCGGCATTTTAGCTAGAGAAGTAGGCCGTGATATGTGGATAAGTGGTATTATAGGTATACTTACTATAATACCTTTTTCTCTTCTCATTATTTATATAGGACAAAGTTTTCCTGGCAAGACAGTTGTACAATATGGCCAGGACTTGTTAGGTCATGTACTAGGAAAAATTCTAGGGATAATACTTACACTGTACTTTTTTATCATGTCTTCCAGTTCAATATCAATGTACATCCATCATCTTACTGATTTCCTACTGCCGCGAACACCTTTTTTAGTACTAACTACAATGCATGTTTTGGTAATATTCTATTTAGTATGGAAAGGTTCTGAAGTCATTGGAAGAACAGCTGTTATTGCTTTCGGCGCATCAATAATTTTTTATTTTCTTGTTTTCATGGCTTCTCTAGGTGAAATAGATATTAATAGAATTGCACCTTTTTTTGATTCAGGAGTCAAAAATGTATTTAAATCCACTTTAAAAACTAATACATTTATAGGCATATCCCAAATACTCATAGCTATGATTCTTCCCATGGTCTATGATCAAAAAAAAGCTTTTGGCTCAGCGGCTTCTGGTATCCTCATTGGAGGTTCTTACTTTGTCTTCTATTTTATTGTAGAATTAATGATTATGGGCCCTCATGTAGTAGCCTTAATGCGTATTGCCAGTATGGATTTTGTAAGGTCCATACAAATAACCCAATATCTCCATCGTTTTGAATCCTTTATGGTTGCCCTGTGGTATTGGAGTATAATGACTCAGGCAGGAATTCTAGCAAGCTGTTCTTTAACCGCCTTTATGCAAACTACTGGAATAAAAAAGAAAAATCCATTCATTATTATTGTTTTCGCCTTAATAATGATAATTGTTACCTTTTACCTAGGGCATGACAGAGTGTTATTTTTAAATTTAAGGGAACATATATGGCAATATTTTTCCCTTCCAATTGACTTCGTAATACCTTTATTACTTTTCTTTGTCCTAAGCATAAAAAAAAGATTACATATGATAAAAAGCAAATAAATAAAGTTGAAAGTTCAACCTTAATATGTTACTATTAATATAATATAGTTGAACTTTCAACTATTGTTTAAGGAGGTGAAAGGTTATGGAAATCTTACATAGTCAGATACTGAGGGAAATAGGAGGTCTATCTCGCTGTATCCAGTCTATAAGTGACTTTAAATTTAAAGAAATAAATCTACAAAAAGGTCAATTTACATTCTTAACAAGAATATGTGAAAATGCTGGAATTAATCAAGTTGATTTATCAACTCTCTTAAAAGTAGACAAAACTACAACAACAAAAGCTGTACAGAAACTTATCGAGGCTGGATATATAAATAAAAAAAAGGATGATATTGATAAAAGAATGTGGAGACTTTATCCAAAAGAAAAGGCATTAGATATATATCCATTTATAATTAAGGAAGAAAACAAACATATACAAATTTGTTTCCATAACTTCAGTAAGGAAGAAAAAAAACTTGCCTATAAATTAGTTAAAAAAATGAGAGAGAATATTGAAAATCATTGGAAAGAAATAAAAAATTCTTAGGAGTGATCAATTATGATAAGAAAAGCAATTATGAACGATATAAAAGATATTATGGAAATTATAAGACAAACTATCACAGAAATGCATACTTACAACAATACTCAATGGGATGAAAATTATCCTCAAAAAAAAGATTTTATTGATGATATTGAAAATGAGAACTTATTTGTAGTAGAAAAAGATGAAAAATTAGTTGGTTTCCTGTGCATCAATAAAATAGAACCAGCTGAATATAAGGGATTAAATTGGTCATTAAATGAAGATTTTTTGGTTCTTCATAGAATGTCTGTTAATCCTAATTGTAGAAGATGCGGGATTGCCACTGAATTAATGAAATTTGCAGAAGACCTTGCTCTAAAAAATAATATAAGATATTTAAAAACAGATACTTATTCGGTAAATGCAAAAATGCGAGCACTTTTTAAAAAGTGTAATTATAATTTTGTTGGAGAAATTCACTTTAACGGAAAAGAAAAACCATTCTACTGCTATGGAAAAAAATTAAATAAGTAAAATCTCATATTTCAGCCAGAAATTGCTTGATATAAATAAATTTTTTACATATACTACATTTAGAAAATAGATTTGATTTGGAGGAACATATGAATAAAAAAGAACTTTTTTTAAGTAATATAGAAAATGGACATAATGTAAAACTATCATTAATGGTAATGAAAATAATATTTAAAGATGCTTCTAAGATTGTATGTATATTAGCCGATAAGAGTGGAGAAATAAAAGCTAATATGCCAAATATAAATGAAAATATTACACAAGGAACAGTACTCGAGGCTGAAGGAATTAAAGATAATATTCTAGATATAAAGAACTATAAATTAATTTCTGATTATAACGTTTCAGATTATCTTCCAACAGTAAAAAGACCTATCGAAGATATCATGGAGGAAATTGAACTGTATACAAATAAATATATTATTTCTAAAGAAGCTAGAGCTTTAAGCGACTATTTCTTTAAAGATGAACTATTTCTAAATAAATTTAAAAGAGGAATAGGTGGTGTTTCCATGCATCACAATTATATAGGAGGCCTTGCGGAACACACCTTGAACGTTATGTATTTAACTGCTGTGCTTTGTGAAAGGTATCAATGCCGGAGAAAAGAAATGGCAATGCTAGCAGCAAAACTCCACGACATTGGAAAAGTTTATGAATTGTATTATGATGGCCCTTTTAAATATACTCTTAGAGGAGAAATGGAAGGTCATATTGTTATTGGGGTAGAACTACTAGATAAAGCTATTAGGGAAAATCCTACACTGTATTCAGAGGATTTTATAATGAGGATAAAAGGATGTATTGTTCAGCATCATGGGAAACTTGAATTTGGTTCTCCAAGAGAAATGAAAACAGAAGAATCATTTATAGTTAACTATGCTGATTCCATAGATGCTACTATGAATAAAATTTGTCAGATAAAGGATGAAACTGAACCTGATAATTGGTCAGAATTTGATAGAAGAATTCAAACAAAATTATACTTATAAATAAAAGAAACGATATAAATTTAAAATATTCATCCAATTTTGATCACTTAAAAGCCCTCTAAATAATTATATTATCTAGGGGGTAACATATTTTCTAAAAATAAAGCTATTTTCTGATTTAATTTTATTACATCATTTATATTTATTCTACAGATATGTAAAATAAAAAGGCATACTTCTACGCTTCATATTTTTGTTTTAATCTCTCCATTATTTCTTTGTTTTGTTCAACAATACCATTCATCTTCTTCTGTAATTTCTGTATATCTTTAATATTTTCTCTTACCTTAGCATCTTCATAAAATGAAGTATATTCTTTTTTACAATGTGGACATTCAAAATAAGTCCTTCTAACACTATCATTTACCCAATCTGTTTCTAATTTTTCTATTCTAAATATTTTTCCACAATCATCACAATGAACTTCAATTCCTTTTAAAGTATTTTTCATAACATCCCTCCTAGAATTAAATTAATCTTGTTTTTCCTTATTTTTCTCTTCTTTACTATCACTAATTTTTTCTTCATCTTTATTAAGTAAATATCTGAAATCAGTTAAATCCTTATTTTTACCCCTGCCACCATTTTTACGTCCCAAACAAACCACCTCCCAATTAGGCACTAAAACTTTATTTTTCATTCCATAACATCTAACTTTTTATACTTATGTCCATATCTATAGTATAACCTATAGATACAATTAATACTAATATCATATTACTGCAATTGTTTTCTAATCCTGTATTGCTCCTGAGGTAACTTAAGAATATATTTTTTTATATTGGTAAAGATACTTTAAGAGAATATTTTCTAACAGTAATGGGAAGAAGGGAATTCATATTTAATGAAATTTTCAAAAAAAATGAATGTAAGAAACGACATAATAAATAAAGCTAATCCTGCCATACATATAAGTAAAAATATAAATGAAAATATATCAAAACTAAAAAATGATTTTGGATACAGTAGTGACATTGAAGTTAGTTGTTTCAATTTTAATAACAACAAAGATTTAATTTGTGCAAATATATATATTAAAAGTTTAGTAGATAAAAACATTATAAATAGTTTATCATTGCAATTGTCCAAATTAAAAAGCAAATGTTATGATACAGAAACTGATATAAATTTTGATATGCTAATGAATTATTTTTGTGGCACAAGAGATTCAAAAGAAGGGCTTGATTATGACACTCTTTATGATGATTTGTTATCGGGTAATACTGTATTTCTAATTGACGGATGCAATAAATTTTTTACAATAGTTACAAAAAGCAATGAAGGTAGGTCTATCGAACAGACTACTTCCCAAACTGTAATAAGAGGACCTAAAGATGGATTTACTGAAAGAATAGACTCCAATATCTTACTTATCAGGAGAATAATTAAAAATAAAGATTTAAGAGTGGAAAATCTATCTATAGGCAGTATAACTAAAACAACAATAGATTTAGTGTACATTAACAAAATAGCCAAAAATGAGATTGTTCAGGAGATAAGATCCCGGCTTAATAAAATAGAAATTAATGCTGTACTAGATGGTGGATACATTGAAGAATTAATTAAAGATGACAAATATTCCATATTCCCTACTTTTTTTAATTCTGAAAGACCTGACTCTGTTGCTGCCGCTTTACTTGAAGGCAAGGTAGCAATTTTAGTTGATGGTACACCTTATGTATTAACAGCACCTGCTCTTATGGTTGAGTTTTTTCAATCCAGTGAAGACTATTATCATCACTACATTATATCTTCTATGATACGTTTCTTTAGGTTTATTGCTCTTTTTCTTACACTTTTGACTCCTGCGCTATATATATCACTAACAACATTTCATCAAGAAATGCTTCCTACACCATTGCTTATTAGTATAGCAACACAACGTGAAGAAGTTCCCCTTCCAGTTTTGCTAGAAGCACTGTTTATGGAGTTAACATTTGAAATATTAAGAGAAGCTGGTATAAGAATGCCTAGAGCTATAGGATCTGCCATTTCTATAGTAGGCGCCTTAGTACTTGGAGAGGCAGCAGTAAACGCTGGTGTTATATCGGCGGCTATAGTTGTTGTTGTTGCACTAACTGCCATATCGAGTTTTGCTATACCCAATTATGAAATGTCAAATGCTATAAGAACACTGAGGTTCTTATTAATGATTTTAGCAGGAATTCTTGGCTTGTATGGTGTCTTTATGGGATTAATTATACTGATACTTCATTTGTGTAAAATAAAATCCATAACGGTTCCATATTTAACACCTGTGGCACCCAAAGTACAGGGTGGAAACAAAGATACCTTTTTTAGATTTCCTCTATGGAAAATGAAATATAACCTTAAAGGCATTAGCAGTGCTGATGCGGCAAAAGTAAATGAGAGGAGTCCTGTAAATCCAAACCAAAATGAAAAGCAGGAATTAAGCTAATGTACACGAAGTTTAAAAAAATATTAATTTTTTTTATTATAATGCCAAGCATATTTTTGACTGGATGCTGGGACAGCCGTGAAATAAACACTCTTGCAATTACTTTATGTATTGGTATTGACAAAACTGAAAATGGATATTTAGTTTCAGAACAAGTTATAACTCCAAAAGTAGTAGCTTCTAATAAAGCACCAGCTGAATCCCCAATTGTTATATATACAGCTGAAGGAAGAGATTTAGATGCAGCAATTAGAAGTATTACCACAAAATCTTCAAGGAAAATATATAATGCACACTTAAGAATGGTTGTATTTAATGAGAATGTTGCAAAAGATGGTATAAAAGATATACTTGATTATTTTGCACGTTCTCCTGAATATCGTACTGATTTTTATTTTGCCATAACTAAAAATACAACTGCAAAAGAGGTTCTGAGTCTTTTAACGCCTATAGAATCACTACCTGGGCTTAATATGTATAAATCACTTACTATGTCTAGTAAAGAATGGGCACCTACAAAATCCATTAGAATAATAGAACTTATAAACTCTATTATTCTAGATGGAAAAAATCCAGTACTTACAGGAATTAAATTTACTAGTGATAAAGTCACTCCAAAGTCTATAAACGATTTAAAACAAGGTAGTGGAATTAGAAAAGTAACATATAGTGGTTTAGGTGCTTTTAAAAAAGATAAACTTGTAGGATGGTTAAATGAGGATGAGAGCAAAGGCTACAATTATATTACTGGAAATGTAAAACGCACAGTAGGATACACATACTATACTGATAACGTTAAAATTACAAGTGATGTTACAGATGCTAAATCAACTGTAACATCTTCTTTAGTAAATGGTAAACCTGCTATTGATGTTCAGATAAATGTAACCCAAAATACCGGGGCAGTTGGAGGAGATTTTGATGTTTCTAAAGAGGAAAACAAAAATATAGTAAATAAAATGTCTGAGAAAGCAATTAAAATAATTTGTGAGAAGTCAATTCATAAATCACAAACTCAATTAAAAACTGATGTTTTTGGCTTTGGAGAAGTAGTACATAGAGAACATCCTAAACTATGGGAAAAAATTAAAAATAACTGGGATACTGAATTTACACATATTCCTGTCAACATTACCGTGAATGTAAAAACACATCAATTGGGTGAAGTCACAAAACCATTTTTTATTAAGGAGAAATAGTAAATATGTTTATAGTATCTATATTAGCAGTATTATCCTTTAGTATCACATTATGTATTGTAGAAATACCAAAAATGTTAAAAGAAAATCTCCATAGAGAATTATGGACATTTTCTATATTACTTGCTCTTGGTACAGTACTTGCAATACTTAAAAGCCTTAATGTGAAGATACCCAACCCTTCAGACTTTATAGCGTGGGTGTATTCACCCCTTACAAATATTATTAAAAGTTTATTAGAATGAGGTACTTAACATTATGAATAAAATAAAAATTACAAATCATCAGTTACTGGCTATAACTGCAGTATATGTATGTGGAGCATCAGCTATTATTATTTCTGCTAATGCTGCGTCACTAGCTAAGCGGGATGCCTGGATTTCTGCAATAGTAGCAATGCTATTCGGGCTGATTGTAATTTGGATTAATACCTATTTAGGTGGATTATATCCTAATAAGACATATGTTCAAGTTATTCAGTTGTTACTTGGTAAATGGTTTGGTGGATTTGTTGCATCAAATTTTATTTTAATGTGTTTTATTGGTGCACCACAGTTTATATGGTATGTTGGTGATTTTTTCACAATGGAATATATGCCAAATACACCTTCATATGTTATAAATATAATATTTTCAATTGTAGTTATTGTTGCATTGCTTTATGGAATAGAAGTAATAGCCCGTACATTTGAGATATTTCTTTATTTGATAGTTGTCATGTTTATATTATCCATGCTTTTACTTACTCCTAATATAGATATCACTAACATATTACCAGTACTGGAAAATGGAATTGTACCAGTTTTAAATGCTTCTTTTCCACTTCTTGCATTTACAACCTTTCCCACAATTATTTTAAATATGGTATATCCTGTGAATATAAAAGATATAAAGGATGGAAAAAAGTCAATATTAAACGGATATTTGATAGGAATGGCTATTATAATTACTTCAATTTTAATGTGTAATTTAGTTCTTGGAAATACAATTACTGCAAATTCACGATTTCCAGTTTTTTTACTATCAAAAGAAATCAATATAGGTATAATAATTACAAGATTGGAGGCTTTCATAATAATTGTTTGGCTAATTACTATTTTTAACAATACAGTGTTTTACTTTTATGCAGAAACTTTAGGATTAGCACAACTATTAAAGTTAAAAAATCATAAAAAAATAATTTTACCTCTTGGGTTAATTATGATTGTATTTTCAGGTATTATATATAACGATGTTATATATGAAATGAACTGGGATACGGAAGTCTGGCCACTATACATTATTTCATTTGGATTGATTTTGCCCATGTTATTACTTGTTGTATTTTGGATAAAAAAATTATTGCATAGAACAGGAGGTAAAACATAAGTGACATGGATAGAATAAAAATTACAAATCATCAACTTTTTTCATTAACCACCAGTATTACATTTGGAGGTCCTGTTCTTGTTATTCCTGCTCTAATAGCAAGCATAGCAAAACAAGATGCATGGATTACATCATTACTTACTCCTGCATTTGGTATACCTATAATATGGATGTATTGTTTTCTGGGCAGTCAGTATCCTGACATGACATTAGTTGGAATAATAAAAAAAATATTTGGAAAATGGATTGGCTTAATTGTTGCAGGTAATGTTGTATTCTTCTATTTAACAATTGCTTATCATCTGCCATGGTATATTGACAACTTTATAACTACTCAAGTTATGCCACAAACACCAGCATATATTATAAATTCACTATTTGTGATAGCCGTTGTGATAGCTTTATTATATGGACTAGAAACATTTGCACGTACTTCTGAGATAATCATATATTTTACTTCAATTCTATTTTTTTTAGCAATGATTCTTGTTTTGCCAAATGCAAAAATAGAAAATATTCAACCTGTATTTGAAAATGGCATTATTCCAATCCTAAAGAGTTCAGTATTTTTATCATGTTTTTTAACATTTCCTTTAATCACTCTAATGATGATATATCCTATTAACCTTAATACTATATCGGAAGGTAAAAAGTCACTTTTCAAAGGTTATTTGTGGGGTGCATTTATGATTTTTATCACAAATTTTATGTCTATACTGGTGCTTGGAAGTGGAATAACTGCCAAAGAACAGTATCCTACATATTTACTTGCCAAAGAAATAAATGTTGGCATTGTATTCACAAGACTAGAATTTATAATTGCTGCTGTGTGGATTGTTACACTATTTATAATAGGTATATCCTTTTTTTATGCAGGCATAATAGGACTTTCGGAATTGCTTAAACTACAAAACTATAAAAAGATAGTTATGCCGTTTGGACTTATTGTATTAGTAATGTCAGAGGTTGTTTTTCCAGATACTATATATCAAGCAAATTGGGTTAATTTTATATGGACACCTTTTAGTATTACATACGGATTAATAGTACCTATTTCATTACTATTTGTATTTTTAATAAAGAAATGGATATCCAAAGAATAATACTAAATAACATTTAACATATTACGTGTATATCAAAAGGTCATATTGACTACAATATGACCTTTTAACTATTTTATCTAATATTTAGATCTTTCTTTCATTTGCCTGTCTATATCTCTTTTAGCAGCTCTCTCCAGCATTGTATTTCTTTTATCGTAGTTTTTCTTTCCCTTTGCTACTGCTAAATTTACTTTTACCCTACCATATTTAAGATAAAGAGACATTGGCACAAGAGTATATCCCTGTTGGGCTGTATATTGCTGCAATTTAATTATCTCATTTTTATGAAGAAGTAATTTTCTATTTCTTAAGGGATCCTTATTAAAAATATTTCCTTGTTCATAAGGACTAATATGCATATTACATATAAATATCTCACCATTTCTTATTTCAGCATAGCTATCTTTTAAGTTACATTTACCTGCTCTTATAGATTTAACTTCTGTTCCAACCAGTTCTATTCCAGCTTCCATGGATTCTTCAATAAAATAATCATGCCTTGCCTTTCTATTTTCTGCAAGAGTCTTATTACTAGACTTTTTATTAGTCAAAGCATCCCATCCCCTTTCATAACGTCTGTTTACCTAGTCCCCATTTTCTTCATCATCTATTTCCTTTACCACTTCAAAATATATCTCATGAGCGAACATATCAACTTTTAATACTCGAATTTTTATCTCATCACCTAATTTATAAATGTTTCTATTTCTCTCCCCTACAAGGCTTAAATGTTTTTCATCATATACATAGTAGTCATCTTCCAAAGTACTCATGTGAACTAATCCTTCTATCGTATTTGGAAGTTCTACAAACATTCCGAAATTAGTAACTGAAGATATTATTCCTTCAAATTCTTCCCCTATTCTTTTACTCATATATTCCGCCTTTTTAAGATCATCTACTTCTCTTTCAGCGTCTTGAGCAACTCTTTCCATTTCAGAAGATTGTTTTGCAGCATAGTCTACTTCTTTTACCAATGTTTTTATTCTATTATCAGTTAACCTGCCGTTTATAAATTCTTTAATAATTCTATGAATAATTAAGTCAGGGTATCTTCTTATAGGCGATGTAAAATGGCAGTAGTATCTAGCTGCCAACCCAAAATGGCCCACACACTCCGATGAATATCTGGCCTGTTTCATAGAACGGAGCAGCAAAGTACTCACTACAATCTCTTCTTTTTTACCTTTTACCTTTTCTACAATATCCTGTAATGCTTTAGGATGGACTTCCTGTCCCCATTTTATCACATATCCTAAATTATGTACAAACTCATTAAAATGCATTAATTTTTCCTCATCAGGGTCTTCATGTATCCTATATACAAAAGGTAAATTGGTCCAAAACATATGCTCAGCTATAGTTTCATTACACACTAACATAAACTCTTCTATTATCCTGTTAGATATTCCTCTTTCATAAGGCTCAATCTTTACAGGCACACCTAAGTCATCTAAAATTATCTTGCATTCTTGAAAGTCAAAATCTATAGCTCCTCTTGTCATTCTCCTTTTATTTAAAATTTTACACAACTCTTCCATCAAATTAAATGTATCCACTAAATAACTATACTTTTCCATAGTCTCAGCATCTTTATCTCTTAGTATCTTTGTTACGTCAGTATAAGTCATCCTCTCATTGCTTCTAATTACACTTTCCACAACATTATGCTGTACTACTTTGCCAGTTTTATCTATTTCCATGAGACAACTCAATGTTAGTCTATCCGTATTAGGATTTAAACTACAAATACCATTTGAAAGTTTCTTAGGAAGCATAGGTATAACTCTATCTATAAGATAAACAGAAGTTCCTCTCTTTAATGCCTCTTTATCTAATGGATTTTTCTCCCTTACATAGTTGGATACGTCGGCTATATGGACACCTAGAGAGTAATTTCCATTTGGCAATTTACTTAAGGATATAGCATCATCTAGATCCTTAGCATCTTCTCCATCTATTGTAACTGTAAGTAAATCCCTTAAATCAGTTCTTCTATCATACTCTTCTTTTGGAATTTCTTCAGGTATATTTTCAACATATTGCTGAACTTTTATAGGAAACTCTTCCGGTAAATTATTCTTTTTTATTATGGTCAATATGTCTATGCCCTTTTCTCCTTTTTTGCCTAATATGTTTATTATCTTCCCCTCTGGATTTCTTCTTTTTTCAGGCCACTCAGTTATTTCTGCAACTACCACATCACCTGTTTGAGCATTTTTTCTACATTCCTTAGGTATAAATATATCTTGATATATTCGCTTTTCTTCTGGTACCACAAATCCAAAATTTGTACTGTCTTCAAACGTGCCTATAACTACTTTATTGGCTCTTTCTAATACTCTTATAATTTCCCCTTCACATTTTTTACCCTTATCTTCCATTTTCGTTATTTTTACTACTACTTTATCACCATTCATGGCGCCATTTAAATAGGAAGATGGTACAAATACATCTGCTCCTTCATTCTCTGGTATAACAAAACCATATCCTTTTTGATGTCCTTGAAACTTGCCTGTTACAAGTCCCATTCTATCCGGTATTCCATATCTTTTTCTGCGTGTTTTAACTACCAATCCTTCCTTTTCCAAATCATCCAATACCTTTTTAAAATCTTTTGCTTCAGCCTTTGTTACAGAAAATATACCCTCTAATTCTCTTATATTCATAGGCTTATAAGCCTGCTCTTCCATAAAATTTATAATTACTTCTTTTATATTCATTTTTTCACCACCTACTATTATCTTAACTTAAATATGGTAAAAATATTCAATATTACCCAGATTATTTATTTATAAAAAAATAAATAGAGCAACATATACCCTATTTATACAAACTGCTATCTAAATTACTTTATGAAATTTTGCACTACACATATAATTGCAAATAGTATAGCTAGTATAACAGTCATTCTTACTAACATTGCTTCTGAAGTCCTTGATTTATTTCTTGAATAAAAGCTTTCACCTGATCCACCAGATATAAGTCCACTCAACCCATTAGTTTTACCTGGCTGTATCAGCACAACTGCTACAAGCATAATTCCAATTATCAGTTGTAAAATTACTAAAAAAATGTGCATAGGTAATTTCCTCCTACATATTGCATTTTAAATTAACACATATACTATATTAACATATGTATCTAATAATTTCAATTTACTATTTTTTAAAAACCCGGTGTTTTTACACCGGGCCCTTTTTACTTTCTGTTTAGATTGTAAAATGCATCTAATCCTCTGTACTCAGCTACTTCTCCTAGTTCTTCTTCTATTCTTAGAAGTTGATTATACTTTGCAACTCTTTCACTTCTTGCTGGTGCACCAGTTTTAATCTGTCCTGCATTTACTGCTACTACTAAATCAGCTATTGTAGTATCTTCTGTCTCACCTGACCTATGTGATACAACTGCAGTATAGCCTGCTCTCTCTGCCATCTCTATAGCATTTAATGTCTCTGTAAGAGTTCCTATTTGGTTTAATTTTATAAGTATAGAATTGGCAACTTTTTTATCTATACCTTTTTTCAATCTTTCTGTATTAGTTACAAAGAGGTCATCGCCTACTAACTGAATTTTATCTCCTAGCTTTTCAGTTAATAATGCCCATCCTTCCCAATCTTCTTCTGCCATACCATCTTCTAAGGAGATTATAGGATATTTGTTTGCAATATCTACATAGAAATCTACCATTTCTGCAGGAGTTAAAACTTTGCCTTCTCCATTTAAATTGTATTTTCCATCTTCATAAAATTCTGATGAAGCAGGATCTAATGCTATAAATATATCTTTTCCTGGAGTATATCCAGCCTTTTCTATAGCTTCAACTATTACCTGTATAGCCTCTTCATTTGATTTTAGATTTGGAGCAAATCCACCTTCATCACCTACACCAGTGTCATAACTCTTGGATTTCAAAAGTGACTTCAATGTGTGGTAAACTTCAGAACTCATTCTAAGAGCTTCACTAAAACTTGGAGCGCCTGCAGGCATTATCATAAATTCCTGAAGATCTACATTATTATCAGCATGTTTTCCACCATTTAGTATGTTCATCATTGGAACTGGAAGAACTTTTGCGTTTACTCCACCTATATATTGATATAAGCTTAGTCCCAAATATTCAGCAGCTGCTCTTGCACAAGCAAGTGATACACCTAATGTAGCATTAGCACCTAACTTAGCCTTATTTTTTGTGCCATCAAGTTCTATCATTGTCTTGTCTATAAGCACTTGATCAAATACATTCATTCCTATAAGTTCTTCTGCTACGTAATTATTTATATTGTCAATAGCCTTCAAAACACCTTTTCCCTTATATTTTTCAGTATCTCCATCCCTAAGTTCTACAGCTTCAAATGCTCCTGTAGATGCGCCAGAAGGTACTGCTGATCTGCCTACAGTTCCATCTTCTAATACAACCTCTACCTCTACAGTTGGATTTGATCTTGAATCAAGGATTTGTCTTGCCATTACATCTACTATTTCTATATAATTTTTCATAAATTCTAACCGCTATGTAAAACAACGGTTTTTTCACTCCCTTCATTTCTTATTTTAATTTTATATACATATTTAAAAAATCAGCTAGTTAAGTTTAATCTTTTAATATGAGACTTTTACCTGTCATTTCTGAAGGCTTTTCTAGTCCCATAACATCAAGTATTGTAGGAGAAATATCTGCTAATATGCCATCTTGTCTCAAAGGTTTTGAGTTATTTGATACAAATAAAAATGGTACTTCATTTGTAGTATGTGCTGTCATAGGATTTCCTGTAGAATAATTTGTCATTTGCTCACAATTTCCATGATCTGCTGTTATAAATACTATTCCATCCTTTTCTAAAACTTCATCTACAATCTTACCCAAACATTCATCTACTGCTTCTACTGCTTTTTTTGCAGCCTCAAATTTTCCTGTATGACCTACCATATCAGGATTAGCAAAATTTAATATTATAGTATCATATTTATCTTGATTTAATTCATTTAATACTTCACTTGTTACCTCTCTAGCACTCATTTCTGGCTTTAAATCATAAGTGGCAACTTTAGGTGAAGGAATGAGATCTCTATCTTCATTTTCATTTGGTTTTTCAACTCCACCATTAAAGAAAAAAGTTACATGAGCATATTTCTCAGTTTCTGCTATTCTAAGTTGTCTCTTTCCTTTACTACTGAGATACTCTCCCAATGTATTTTTATGTAGTTGATTTTTAAAGGCTACATCCACATTTTCCAGAGTAGAATCATATTGTGTCATAGTTACAAACTCAATATTTAAATTATTTCTTTTAAATCCTTTAAACACCTTATCATTTATAGCTCGTGTAAGCTGTCTTGCCCTATCAGGTCTAAAATTAAAAAATATTACAGAATCTTCATCTTTTATAGTAGCAATTGGATTTCCACGTTCTTCAATTACTGTTGGAATTATAAATTCATCGGTCTTACCCTCTTCATAGGAATTTTGAACTGCTTCCAGGGCACTCTTTGCTTTTTTCCCTTGACCATATACAAGTGCATTATATGCAAGCTCCACCCTTTCCCATCTATTGTCTCTGTCCATAGCATAGTACCTTCCCGATACTGTTGCTATCTCTCCAATTCCTATTTGCTTTATGTAACTTTCCATATCTTTTATATAGGATCCAGCAGAAGAAGGAGGTACATCTCTTCCATCAGTAAAAGCATGAATATATACGTCCTCTAGACCTTTTTCCTTGGCTAATTTAAGAAGTCCTTTCAAATGGTCCGTGTGAGAATGTACACCACCTGGTGATAAAAGTCCCAAAAGATGGAGGGATGAATTATTTTTAAGACAGTTATCCATAGCTTTATTTAGAGCTTCATTTTTGAAAAAATCCCTTTCTTCTATGGACTTTGTAATTCTAGTCAGTGCTTGATACACAATTCTTCCTGCACCTATATTTAGATGTCCAACTTCAGAATTGCCCATCTGTCCTTCTGGAAGACCTACACTTAATCCACTAGCTCCTAACTCAGTATGAGGATAATTTTTATAGTATTTATCAAAATTAGGTTTATGGGCTGCTTTAATTGCATTTCCCTCTGTTTTTTCAGATATTCCAAAACCATCTAATATCATAAGCATTACTGGTTTCTTTTTCATCTTTTCCTCCAAAATACAATAAAATTTAGTAATTAACTATTTTTGCAAAGTCTTCTGACTTTAAGCTGGCTCCTCCAACTAACGCTCCATCTATATCTGACTGTGCCATCTGAGCTTTAATTGTAGCCGGTTTCACAGAACCACCATATTGAATTCTTGTTTTCTCCGCTGTTTCCCTGCCATACATTTTGGCAATTACACTTCTAATATAAGCTATAGTATCATTTGCCTGTTTGTCTGTAGCAGTTTTTCCCGTACCTATAGCCCATATTGGTTCGTATGCCACAACTAATTTTTCCACCTGACTTTTTTCAAGTCCTGCAAGATCAATCTTTATCTGTTTCCCTAAAACTTCTTCTGTTACATCTGATTCTCTTTCTTCTAAAGTCTCTCCACAACAAACTATAGGGTTTATATCGTATGCAAAAGCTTTTTTCACTTTTTTATTAATTGACTCGTCTGTCTCATTGAAATATTGTCTTCTTTCACTGTGCCCAATTATTACAAAATCTATTCCAATATCCTTAAGCATATTAGGAGCTACTTCTCCAGTATACGCTCCATTTTCTTCATAGTGCATATTTTGTGCTCCTACTTTTATGTTACTTCCCTTTACTGCTTTGACAACTGCATCTAAACAAACATAAGGAGGACATACAACTACATCGCATTTCGCATCACTTACTAGAGGTTTTAACTCTTCAACTAACTTCAGTGCTTCAGTTACAGTTTTATTCATTTTCCAATTTCCAGCTATTATTGCCTTTCTCATATAAATTACCTCCCCTTATTTCTATTTATCATTTAAAGCTGCTATTCCTGGCAGCTCTTTTCCCTCTAAGAACTCAAGAGAAGCTCCTCCGCCTGTAGATATATGGGTCATCTTATCTCCAAAACCAAGTTGATTTACAGCTGCAGCGCTATCTCCACCACCTATGATTGTAGTTGCTTTAGATTCAGCCATTGCTTTAGCTACAGCAAAAGTACCCTTGGCAAAGTTTTCAAACTCAAATACTCCCATAGGTCCATTCCATACTACAGTTTTTGCATCTTTTATAGCTTCTTCATATAGCTTAGAGGTTTTTGGTCCAATATCAAGTCCCATATAACCATCTTTTATATCTACTCCATCTGTAACTATAGGGTTTGCATTTGCATCAAATTTATCTGCTATTACAGTATCTATAGGTAAAAGTAACTTTACTCCTTGGGCTTTTGCCTTACCTATCATCTGTCTGGCATACTCCAATTTATCCTCTTCTAGCAGAGAAGTTCCTATAGAGTGACCTTCAGCTTTTGAAAAAGTATAACTCATTCCTCCTCCAATTATAAGGGTATCTACCTTTTCAAGCAAATTATTTATTACATTAATTTTATCAGAAACCTTAGCACCACCTAATATAGCAATAAATGGTCTTGTTGGGTCTTCTACTGCATTTCCTAAAAATTTAAGTTCTTTTTGAATTAAGTACCCACATACGGCAGTATCCAAAAATTTAGCAACTCCCACAGTAGAACAGTGTGCTCTATGAGCTGAACCAAAAGCATCATTTACAAATATTTCAGCAAGGGATGCAAGTTCTTTTGAAAAATTGTCTTCATTTTTAGTTTCTTCTTTTCTATATCTTGTGTTTTCAAGAAGGACTACATCTCCATTTTTCATATTCTTAACTGCAGTCCTAGCATTTTCTCCTACTACCACATCATCTGCTGCAAATACAACTTCTTTTTTTAAAAGTTCTGAAAGCCTTTTTGAAACTGGAAGCAGTGACATTTCTGGTTTTGGCTCTCCCTTTGGTTTTCCAAGATGTGAGCAAAGTATAACCTTTGCATTTTTCTCAAGTAAATATTGTATAGTTGGAAGTGCACCGATAATCCTATTCTCATCTGTTATCTTTCCATCTTTTAGTGGAACATTAAAATCACATCTAACAAGTACTCTTTTTCCACTTACATCTACATCCTCAATTGTCTTTTTATTAAAAGCCATATCTGTTCCCAACTCCTTTATAAATTTATTTCACGGTAACATTATACAACTGATTTTAAAATTATTGTAGTAAAAAAGCCCGGCCTCATAGCCAAAACTACAAAACCAGGCCCTATAATATTATAGTCTGTCGGCAACGTATTTAGTTAAATCTGCTAGTCTATTTGAATATCCAAATTCGTTATCATACCAAGCAACAACTTTAACCATGTTTCCACCTATAGCCATAGTTGAAAGTCCATCTACTATAGAAGATCTTTCATCTCCTCTATAATCTACAGATACCAAAGGTTCATCACTGTATCCTAATATTCCTTTCATATCAGTTTCAGCAGCTTTTTTGAATGCTGCATTTACTTCTTCTACTGTTACATCTCTTGAAAGTTCTGCAACTAAATCTGTGCATGATACTGTAGGTGTAGGTACTCTAAGAGAAAATCCATTTAATTTTCCCTTTAACTGAGGAAGTACAAGTGCAACTGCCTTTGCTGCTCCTGTAGTAGTTGGAATCATAGATTCACAAGCTGCTCTAGCTCTTCTCATATCTCTATGAGGAGCATCTAAAAGTCTTTGGTCTCCAGTATATGAATGTACTGTAGTCATAAGTCCCTTTACTATCTTAAATTCTCTATCTAATATTTTAGCAAATGGTGCAAGACAGTTTGTAGTACATGATGCATTTGAAATTATATTATGTTTAGAAGCATCATACGTTTCTTCGTTAACTCCCATAACTATTGTTGCATCTTCGTTCTTAGCTGGAGCAGATATAAGAACCTTTTTAACTGATCCTCCCAAATGTGCATTGGCTTTTGTAGCATCTGTGAAAAGTCCAGTGGATTCTATAACTATTTCTGCACCTAATGAATTCCAATCTATATTTTTAGGATCTCTTTCTGCAAATATTTTTATTTCATTTCCATTTACAACTATAGAATTTTCTTTTGCTTCTACAGTTCCATCAAATCTACCATATAAAGAATCATATTTTAATAAGTGAGCTAATGTTTTTGCATCAGTTAAATCATTGATACCTACAACCTGTAATTCATTAGCATATCTCTTTACTAATGCTTTAAATACATTCCTTCCTATTCTTCCAAAACCATTAATTCCAACCTTAACCATTTATAATTCCTCCTAAAAATTAAATATTTATTTTAACATAATATATTGTGTTTACTTTATGAATTTAACAATTTCCCTAGCAGCACCTTCATCTGTAATAAGGATGCCATTATGATTATTTCTTACTGTAGCAAGAATAGCCTCAGCCTTACTGCTTCCTCCAGCTACAGCCATCAATATCTCTATTTTACCTATTTCTTCATTTACTATTCCTATGCTTGGAGTAGAATATACTACATTTCCATTTCTATCAAAGTAACATCCAAAAGCTTCTCCTACTGCTCCATCTTCCTGGATCTTATTTATCTTTTCTTCTGGTAATCCTCTTCTTTTTGCCATTTTACAAGCCATTCCTACACCATACATAAGTATATTTGCATTTGATATATTTTTTAATATATCCTGTATATCTTTTTCCTCAATAATTGCCTTTAACGCATTGCCACTTAAATTGTCAGGAACATGAAGTAATTTATAAGTACCTTCTAATTTTTCTGCTAATCTAGCCGATAGGGTATTGGCTTGAGTTTCAACATTTTTGCCCATGCCACCTCTAGCTGGCACAACTAATATGTCCTTTATGTTAGAAACTTTAGGCATATTATCAATTACTTCTTTTATAGTGGATCCACCAGTAATTGCAATGACATCATTGCTTTTTAACACATTCTTAAGATAACTTGCAGCAGCTCTTCCTATTTCATTTAGCACAGTTATATCTTCATCACAATTTCCTGGAACAATTATGATATTTTCTAAATCTAAATTATCCTTCATAAATTCCTCAATCTTAGACAATCCTCTTAATTCGTGTATAAAATCCTTAAGTTTGTTTATAATTTCTTCTCCATCCGACGTTATAGTCATGCCAGGAGTGTTTATTTCAATAAAGCCTTGAGCTTTAAGAAAGTTTATTTCAGTTCTAACAATTCTCTCACCTATGCCTAGGTTATTGGCTAATACTCTCCTTCCCACAGGTTGGTTATAGTATATAGTCCTTAAAATGTTATATCTTTTCTCTAATAGTTTTACTAATTCAGGTACTATTCTCTGCTCAAATTTAAGTACATCTTCCACTGCTGTACCTCCCTGGTCAAAATACGTCCCGCTGCATTATTAATTGTCCCACCTATATTATAAAACATATGAACGATTTTTTAAATAGAAATATGAAAAAAATTTAACAACAATTATAAATATTAGGGAGAATATTAAAATCTTCTTCTCCCTTTTGATGATTTTATGCCCATCTCCTCCCTATATTTTGCTACAGTTCTTCTAGAAATATTCATATCTTGTTCATTAACTAAATCACATATTTGTTGGTCAGACAAAGGTTTTTTCTTGTCTTCTTCATTTATTATTTTTTCAATACTCTTTTTAATAATTAATACAGACACATCTTCTCCAGCAAACCCTTTTGATATCCCTGTAGTAAATAAGTCCTTTATTTTTATTGTTCCCCTACTTGTATATATATATTTATCCCTTATAGCCCTGCTTATCGTAGATTCATGCATGTCCATGCTACTTGCTATATCCTTTAAGGTCATTGGTTTTAAATATCTTTCACCATAGTCAAAATAATCCCTTTGCAAATCCAATATTTTTTGTAATACCTTATATATAGTACTTTTTCTGTGTTGTATACTTTTTATAAGAAATACTGCACTGTTTAATTTTTCTTTTACATAATCTGCAGCTTCTTTGTCCTCATGATTTTCAACTATATCTTTATATGCTGAATTTATGATGAGTCTTGGCGTTAAATCATCATTCATAATTATATAATATTTGTCTCCAATTTTTTCTATATAAGCATCTGGAATTATATATTTTACATCTTCTCCTGTATAAAATCCTCTAGAAGGTTTTGGATCGAAAGTTTTTATAATATCACCATATTCCTGAGCCTGCTTTACATTTATCCCCATATTCTTTGCTATAACAGTATACTTATTTTCCGCAATTAACTCTAAATATTTATCTATTATTATAAATATATTTTCATCATCTATTCTTCTCTGTGTTGCCTGTATCCTCAGACATTCGGATAAATTCCTAGCACCTATTCCATAAGGTTCTAAAGTTTGAATTATATCTATACAGTACTTTACAAGTTTTGTTGAAATTTTAAGATCTTCTTCTATTTCTCCTTCTTCTATAACTAAATATCCTCTATGATCTATATTTTCTATAATATAGGAACATATAGATTTAACGTAATCCTTTTCATTTAAGTCCATTATTTCCTCTTTTAAATATTCCTTTAAGGACTTTTTGTGAGAAATAAAGTTAAAAGGAGACACTTCTTCTTCATCACTTTTGTGATAGCTTTGATGACTAAAATTATTTGAATTAAGACTCTTTATAATTTCCTTATAATCCAATTTGTCTTTTTCTATCTCAGTAGAATCCGGTTCCTTAACATCAAGGACAGGGTTTTGTTGAAATTCTTTTTCTATATATTCCTGAAGTTCAAAACTTGACATCTGAAGCATTTTTATGGACAATTGCATTTGCTGAGTCATGATTAATTTTTGTTCTTGAGTTAAATTAAGTCCAAAATCCATGTTCATTTTTATATACCTCCTATTCTCACATTTTACTAAAAAAACAGCCTCTTTATTTTATTATATCATGAAGCTGTAAAAAACTTTATTTTGTTTATTTTTTCTGCAATTCGTAATATATATAGTACTTTACAATTCTTAAATTACAAATTGCAGACTTTATATATCTTAATAATCCTCTACAAAAAATACTCCACAAGCTCCTGAGCCCGAATGCACCCCAACTGTACATCCTACTTCACATTCTATGAAATCTAATTTTTTCTCATTTAAGTTTTCCCTCAGAGGATCCAATATATCCACTTCTCCTACATGAAGTAATATCAAATCTTCACCACTTTTTATTCCTTTCTGATCAAGGTAAGCTAACATACTTCTAAGAATTCTCTTACTTCCTCTTACCTTGTCAACTACTGACATTTCTCCATCTTTTACTTCGACTATTATCTTTATCCCTAAAATGTTTCCTATAACTCCAGATGTTTTAGAAAGACGCCCTCCCCTCACAAGGTTATCTAAGCTGTTAAAAGCAAGAGTACTTTTTATATGGGGAGAAATTTTCTTAACTTCTTTTTCTATTTCTTTTATCCCAAGTCCTGCTTCTTTTAATTTTGCCGCCTTAATAACTTGAATTCCTAGTCCAGAAGTTACATTCATACTATCTATTACAACTATATCATCTGATTTAAGGGTTTCTTTGGCAATACATGCAGATTGATAAGTACCACTCATTTTTGATGAAAGATGAATAGAAATTATTTTGTACCCCTTTTTTATATAAGAATTATAACAATCCAAAAACACCTGTGGATTTACTTGAGCCGTTGCAGGAAAAATATTGCTATTTTCCATTTTATTAAAAAGTGAATAAGTATCTATATCAATTCCATCTCTATAGGATTCTTCACCAAAATTAATAATAAGAGGAAGTACTTCTACATCATACTTTTTTAATATATATTCAGGTAAATCTGCTGTACTATCTGTTATTATCTTTATTTTTTCCATAACTTACTCCTTATTTCATATCGGGAAAATCTATCTGCCTTAACGCCTCATAGGCAACTATTGCTACAGTATTAGATAAATTTAAGGAACGAGTACTTGTTTTTATCATAGGAACTCTTATACATTTTTCAGGGTCACTATCTCTTATTTCATCTGGCAAACCACAGGTTTCCCTTCCAAATACTATAAAGTCCCCGTCTTTAAATTTTGCTTCATGATAAAAGTTTTTCCCATGAGTGGTAGAAAAATAAAAAGTACCATCTTTATATTTTTCTCTAAGCTCTTCATAAGAATCATATAAAGTTAAATCTAGGTACTTCCAATAGTCAAGACCTGCCCTTCTCAAATGTTTTTCATCTAAACTAAAACCTAAAGGTTTTATCAGATGGAGCTTGGATCCTGTAAGTACACATGTTCTAGCAATGTTTCCAGTATTTTGTGGTATTTCAGGCTGAAATAACACTATATTTAAACTCAATTTTATTTCCTCCTCTATTAACAGCATATAAAATATAAATAATAATTTCTTTAAGCTTCTACACTCATTAGTTCAAAAGTCCTATTAAATATATTACTCCATATTGATGTTTCAGTAAAGAGCATACCTTTAATTGACAATCTCTGTAGAATCTATCCACAGTTGTGGATTATTTAAGATTAACTTTTCAATAGTATTTTTTCTATATTTTATTCCACATCCAATTGTCTTAGAAGCACTGAGGGATTTATATCTTGAAAATTAACTTATACACAGTCATATTTTTACAATAATGAAGTTCTTTTAAATATTGTAAAAATATCCGTAATATAAGGTTGATTTTTTGCTTAGTAATACCTACATTGACGATCATTGAGCATTTTCATTTAAATACTTTATTATGCCATCTGAAATATTTTTTGCAAGTCTTTTTAATACATCCTCATTCGACAACCTTTTTCTATCCTCAGCATTAGTTATAAATCCACATTCCATAAGCACTCCAGGTATTTTGCTATATCTTAGTACTGCTAGATTTTGTCTTCTTATGCCCTTACTTTCCCAACCATCATTTTTTACTGCCTGACTTTCTATTGTTTTTGCTAATCTTATCCTTTCAGATTTTTGATATCCATTTACATCATAATATAATGCAGTTATTCCATTAAAATTTTTATCATTTAAAGAATTTACGTGAATTGAAACAAAAACATCTGCATGAGAAGAATTCGTTTTGTTACCTATTTCTTTAAGTGGTACTAGCTTGTCCTTATCACGAGTCAAAAATACTACATCTCCCTGACTCTTTAAGTAAAACTGAGCATACTTTGCTATCTTTAAAGTTAAGTCCTTTTCACTCATATTTCCATAGCTTGTCCCTCTATCTATTCCTCCGTGACCAGGGTCAAGTACTATACGATACTTTTTAGATGAACTATGATTATTTGACATTTTAACTACAGGAGATGCAGCTACTTTCATAGAGTTAACTTCATTCAATATTTTAATATTTTTTCCGAAAATAAACATTATCAAAATTAAAAAAATGCAGGAAAACATTAACTTTTTTCTGCTGTCAATTCTCATAATATCACTGTCCCTTTTTCGTTTTTTTATGATATGTACATTATATCATTTGTTTCCTTAATATTCCAGTTAATATTATCCTTCTAGCAAATTATATTTTTACATAGATTTAATTTTGTTTTAATATGCTATTAATAATTATATATTAGTATATTTACATAGGAGGTATCAAATATGAATATATGTATAGACATTGACGGAACAATTACAGACCCATATTACTGGATAGAAAGTGCCAATAAATACTTTAATAAGAATATAACTGCCGATAAAGTAACCCAATATGAACTTCATAAAATTATTGGAATAACAAGAGATGAGTATATAGATTTTTACAATAAAATTAAATTTAAACTTCATAGTGAAGAGACAATAAGAAAAGATGCCATAGAAGTTATACAAAAACTCATAGAATTAAATAATATTTATTTTGTAACTGCTCGTGAAAAATGTCTGGAAATTGTAACGCACAAATATTTGAATAAATATGAAATACCTTATAATGGTGTTTATGTCCTCGGTTCTACCCATAAAGTAGATACAGCTAAAAATTTAAAATGTGATATATTTATAGAAGATAGTTATGAAAATGCCCTTGAATTATCTAAAAATAATTTTAAAGTACTACTAGTAGACACAAACTACAACCGCCTGCCTTTAAATCAAAATATCACCAGGGTATTAAATTGGAATGAAATATACGATATTATAGAAAAAATGCTGTTACAAAAAAAAGCCATGTAATAGCATTTTCCTAATTTTATCAATCATCCGCATTTGTAGTAGCTATAACCACTGCAATTACTATAAGTATCCCACCTATAAAAAAGCCAAATGTAAGCTGCTCGTGGAGGTAGAACCATCCAAAAATTGAACCCGTAACAGGCTGAAAAAATAAAAATAGGGATCCAGTTCCTGTATCCATAAGTTCAATTCCTTTATTCCACAAAAAAAATGCTCCTGCTGTAGATACAACTCCAAGATAAATCATCCCAAGTATGAGACTTCTGTTATTTAGTATTAATGCAAAGTTATTATTTTGCATTAGCATAAATGGAGTGGTAAATATTAAAGCAAATAGCATTGCATATGTAGTTATAATTAGTGAATCAAATCGCTTAGATGCTATTTTTACATAAACAGACAATAACGCCCAGGTCACAGCAGCCCCAACAAGAATTATATTTCCTAAAAGATGTTTCATAAACATGGAATCCAATCCAATAACTATGATGACACCAAAAGCAGCAAGTATTAGAGAGATTATTTTTTTCTTTGTAAATAACTCCTTAAGTATGAATCTGGCAAATATAATCACAAATACAGGTGTAGACGCTGTAATTAATGATCCCATATGTGCATCTGATAATTTTGTGCCCATAAACTGGAGGCATATAGAAATAAAATATCCTATAAAACCTATCCATGCAATGAGAAGCCAGTCCTTCTTTTTTATAACTACCTTACATCCTTTTTTATAATTAAAAAACATAAGTATTAAAAACAGAACTACAAAGGCAATTGCATATCTAATCCACACAAGTGTAATTGGAGAAATAAACTCCAGTATATATTTACTAACTACATACATTCCACCCCATATACAAGCTGCCAAAAATAAGCATATTGATCCAATCAATCTTTTTTTCATTATTAATACCTCCATCTTCTTACATTTATATAAGTTAACATCTAAGAGAAGGTATTTTAATCAAACAATCAACCTTTATCTTAGATTATAGAGATACAACTGGTTGATCATTTTCAAATAAATCTGAAAAATACATATATATTTTTCCCACCTTTCATAATACCATGATGCAAATAAACTAAACATCCATGTTTTTCACTAAAACTTATTCGCTGTATATTTATATTTTAGTATATCACAGCAAAATGTAACATACTATTTTATTTAATCCTGATCTATATTTATACAAGCCCTTAAAATTTTTAACTGACACTATATTTAAAAAAATTTAAGCATAGCAAAAGGCCCCCAAAATCAATCAGAGGTCTTATATACGCTTGGATTATCGGATGGGCGGTGTATCCATCATCTCAGGTACTCTTTCGAGTGTGTCGGGAACCATTTCCGACCTCAATAATCCTATAATTATCATATACATTTGTTATATTTATTATACATTCTTTACTTATTTTTGTCAATAATAAATTTCTTAACTCTTCCACTATGTAACCTTCTCCGAAGCTTTGATTCTTGAATGTCATACATTGTAGAGACATATAAATAATTTTCATCAACATCTAACTTTATTCCAACTAGGATATTTTTATTAAGAACTTTAATTAATTCTACAGTATCCCCTTTTTCATTTGGATTTATCCCGACATAATCAGGATTTTTTATGATATTTGATATATCATCTATATGTTTTAAACAATTAAAATGCTTTTCCTTTATTAAATGGGCTGGAAGTCCTTTGGAGCGATATATTTTTTGTAATGGTAAATTTGAACCAATTATATCGTTTAATTTTTGATAAAACCTTCCAACTTGAATTAATTTATCATTTTTGTCTTCCATTTTCCCATCTCCTCTACAAAACATCTACTCCTATAAGCTTATAACTTTTCAAACAAGTAGTAAATATTTTGTAGAAATTTAGTTATTTTTATACCTGTATAACTTTTCCAATTAATAGTATCCTGTGATTTTAAAGTTATGCCATTAATAATTCTTCTTAACACCTTATCTAATACTCTATATGGTATCCTAATCCAATATTTGGCATTAAAAGTATTGAATTGCAAAATCTGCACAGGTTAAATAAAAATAAAGAATCAAGACTTCCAACACCATCGCTGAAAGCCTTGATTCTTCTATTGGTGCGGATAACAGGACTTGAACCTGCATGAAGTTTCCCTCACTAGAACCTGAATCTAGCGCGTCTGCCAGTTCCGCCATATCCGCATAAGTTACTTATCTATTATAGCATACTTTTTTAATTAAGTTAATAAGTAACTTTTATTTTGACACTGAAGAATTGGAATACAAATTAAATACTATGTTACCACCTGAAGTATAGCCTTGTATGTATATAGGATATTTAAAATCATTTCTAAATTTATAATCTATGTTTCCGTAATCTACTGTAGCATCCATTCCTTGAGAAACATAATGAACAGGCATAGTATGATGAGTCCTTTCAGTAGATGTAAGTCCTGCTTTAGCAACTACATTATAAAGCGTCGTAGATACCTGGCATATTCCCCCGCCAAGTCCTGACTCTACTTTATCTCCAATAATAACAGGAGCTGCCTCATATCCTTTGGCTGCAGTTCTCTGACCTACAACATCATTGAAGCTAAAAGTATCTCCTGGCATTACTACATGTCCATTTATGCTGCTAGTAGCAAGTGATATGTTATTTGCTCTTTCACCAGAAGATATACCTCCATAAGCTGTACTAAAATTAGATATTAATGTGTCAACAGGTTTAAGATCATCTTCCTTTATTTTAGCTTTAGTAGTTTTGAGCACTGCTTTTACAGTTAAATCCTGATCTGAATTATTATCTATTTTAGATTCAATATCTTTTTTCAAAGCTTCTTTATCTACTTTAACCCCGTCTTTCTGTGGTATTACTGAAAACTTCACTCCTCCCATTTCAAGAGATGCATTCACAGGTTCTGTATCAACTTCACTTGCAATTTTATTTACCATATTATCTATAACTTTGGTGTTATAAGAAAATTTCAAATTATAGTTTACATTTTTAGGATTCTTTAATAATTCATATTTTTTAAATATATTGCTGCTTTTTCCATAAGAATAGGCCAACTTTACTGTATCATCCAAGTTGTACGTAAAACTTAAACTCGAATAAGGTAATTCATAACTTTTACTTCCTGCAGTTATAGTAATTTGTTTCTGTTGAAATTTATTTAAATATCCGCCGTTCATTATAATCTTAGCCTGATCTTTAGTTTTTGCAGAAAGATCCGTATTATTTATAGAAACTTTAGGATAAATTAAGTTATCCCAATATTTTATATCATTATAATGATATACTATAAATCCGCAGCTTATACTCAAAAAAATAGTTAAGGCAGCCAAACCTAATATTTTTAATCTTCCGCCTGACTTTCTTTTTGACTTCCTAGTTCTTCTTTTTGCACTCATCATTATCACCTCTTCACTTTCACATAGTTATTATACTATAGAGCAGTAACTTTTATATATAAAAATTATTAATTTAATTACTCAACTTTCGCAGTTTTAAAAAACTTGCGAAGCAAAGCTTCGCAAAGTTTTCATATTAAATCAAAATTCTATATGTACAAAAGTTGATTTAATTATTATTAAATAAACATAGCTTTTATGCTATCATAAAAGTATGTTTGATTTACAAATATACTTAAGTATGGAGGTAATACATAAATGAAAGCTGAGATATTATGCGTTGGTACAGAGATTTTACTTGGAGATATCGTAAATACAAATGCACAATTTATTTCCAAAGGATTAGCTGATCTTGGTATAGAAGTGTATCACCAATCTGTTGTGGGAGATAATCCTCAGAGACTTTTAGATGAGTTTAGAAAATCTTTTGAAAGAACTGACATTATAATTACAACTGGAGGGCTTGGGCCTACACAAGATGATCTAACTAAAGAAACTGGTGCCGAATACTTTAACAAGGAAATGATTTTAGATAAAAATTCACTTAACCATTTAGAATCTTATTTTAAGAAAATAGGGAAAACAAATTTAGAAGGCAATAACATAAAGCAAGCTTACTTTCCTGAAGGTGCTTATATATTTCCTAATCCACATGGTACGGCTCCTGGCTGTTGTATGGAGCAAAATGGCAAAATTTTAATAATACTCCCCGGTCCTCCAAAAGAGGCAAAGCCTATGTTTCAAAATTATGTAGTTCCATTTTTAAAAAAATATAGTAATGGAATAATAAAATCTAAAACACTTAGAGTTTGCGGTATGGGAGAAAGTTCTATGGCTGAGAGTGTCTCAGATCTTATAAATAATAGTGTAAATCCCACTGTAGCTCCTTATGCAAAGGAAAATGATACAATACTTAGAATTACTGCACGGGCAAATACAGAAGAAGAAGCTGTAGAGCTTATAAAACCTGTAGAATCTAAAATTAGAGAAAAACTAGGGATAAATATATATGGTGAAGATAATGATACTATGGAAGAGGCTATAGGAAAATTATTGATAAATAAAGAATTAACTATATCCTCAGCAGAATCATGTACTGGTGGGCTAATAGCTGCAAGACTTGTAAATTATCCTGGTATATCTGCTGTATTTAAAGAAGGTGCTGTCACTTATACCAACGAGGCCAAAATGAAAAGACTAGGGGTAAAAAAGGATACCCTAGACAAATTTACTGCTGTTAGTTCCGAGACTGCAAAAGAAATGGCAGAAGGTATAGCTAAAACAGCAAATACCGATATAGGCATAGCTACTACAGGAGTTGCAGGTCCTGGCGGCGGTACTTACAAAAAACCTGTAGGTCTAGTATATATAGGACTTTACATAAATGGAGAGACTTATGTTAAGAAGTGCCAATTCTTTGGCAGCAGAGATGTGATAAGGCAAAGGGCTACTATGACAGCTCTTGATTTAATAAGAAGACACATTATAAATTTGTAGAGTTTATAAGTAAAAGTTAACTACTCAACTTTGTTCTTTAAGAAATTGTGAAGCAATATTTTTAAAAAACAAAGTTCAAAGTTCAAATATCAAATAAAGATAATTTTCTTTCTAACGTCAGAAAATATTAAAATTATAGATCTCCTGAGGTACGATGGAAATCATCTTTATCTGTTCTTTGTTATTTGAACTCTGCTATTTTGAAAAAACTTCTATTTAGAAACTCTATGTAAGTTTCAAACTTCAAGATTTAGTTTCCTCTGGATGATTGAAATATTCACAGTAAGGTGCTAGAGGGCAATGTTCACAATCAGGTTTTCTTGACTTACATATACGCCTTCCGTGCCATATTAAATAATGATGTGAATCACTCCACATACTTTTGGGTATATTTTTCATAAGTTCCATTTCTACCTTGTGAGGAGTAGTTCCTTTTGCAATTCCAAGTCTATTTGATACCCTAAATACATGGGTATCCACTGCAATTGCTGGAACTCCAAAGGCGTTTGACAAAACAACATCCGCAGTTTTTCTGCCCACTCCTGGAAGTTCTATCAACTGTTCCATAGTATGTGGTACCTCTCCACCGTACTTTTCAATAAGTTCTCTGCTAGTTGAAAGTATATTCTTGCTTTTATTTCTAAAAAAGCCGCAGCTTTTTATCCTTTCTCCTAATTCTTCCTCTGTTAGAGATATCATTTTTTCAGGAGTATTATATTGTTTATACAATTCTGATGTAACTTTATTTACTCTTACATCAGTGCATTGAGCTGAAAGCATAGTGGACACTAACAATTCATAAGGAGACTCGAAATTCAATGCACATTTTGCTTCTGGATAAGTTTCTTTCAGTACTTTCAATATATTATCTACATTTTGTTTATCCAACTTTTATCACCTTCATTAATCCTTGTATATTCCTCTATATTGTTCAGGCAAAAGTTCTGCTATTTTTTTCATAAATAAATCAGATATTCTGTCTTCATATACATGTTTGTTTTCACCTTTATTTTGGGGCGGTATATCTATCTGCTTTCCTATGTTTACATTTACCTCTGCATTATGAAAACTTTCTAAAGCCATATCCTTGTCACTTATAGGTAAAAGTTTCTCAGTCCCAGAGATACCGATAGGAAGAATTGCAGCCTTAGTTAACTTCTGTATTAAAACTACTCCTCTTTTTCCTTTTGCTAAGCTTGCTGTTCTACTTCTCGTTCCCTCAGGAAACATGAGTATATTATTACCACTTTTTACGGTTTTTACAACTTTAGATATAGCATCCTTGTCCGCACTATTTGGTTTTATATTGATGGTCTTTGTAATACACATACCAAGCTGAGTTAAAGAATTTTGATTCAGTTTTTTACCTGCTACAAAAGTCAGGTTTTCTGATTTAAGTACTCTACTTAATACAAGAGCATCAGAATTACTTAAATGATTGCAGATAAATATTACAGGTCTTTCCACTTCATTTAAATTTTCAATGCCTTTTACTTTTATATCTGCACATCTATTTAAGTAACCACTTAATATTTTTTTTGAAATATAAGCTAGAAGTCCTTTAGGGAGATGTCCCATTAGCTTGACCACCCATGGAGAAATCATAAATAAATCCACCTTTCCTTTTTATATATGGTATACTTTCTAAATGTACCTCTCTCATATAAATTATAATTTTAAAACCTGTAAAAGTCTATCATAATAATCTTTTACATAGGTAGACCTTATGTTTTTATATTCCAAATTAATACTTTTATTTAATGTAAGCATATTTATAATTGCATTTCTCTGAATAATATTTTTACCTCTCCATCCACAGGATGTATTTTTGTATTTCTCTGTAAATGTTTTTTTATCCATATCTACAATTTCATTTAAATCAACTCTGCTCATAAAATCAAAAGGCTCAAAATCCTGTATATTAGAAAAGGCAACCTTACTATTATATGGACATACTTTTTGGCAAGTATCACATCCAAATAATCTCCCTTGAAACTGTGAAAACCATTTATTATCTATATGTTTTTTTTGAGTTATATATGACATACATATATTAGAATTTTTATCTCCAAGTAAAGCGCCTGTAGGACATGATGTTTTGCATAAATTACAGCTGCCGCACTTACTTTCTAGTGGAGTATCAGCTTCTATTTTTATATCAGTTATTATTTCTCCTAAAAAAACATAAGACCCATATTTCTCTGTAATAATCATATTATTTTTTCCTATAAACCCTATTCCACACTGAAAAGCTATATATCTCTCAGGCAAGGAATTACTATCTACAAAGTATACAGCTTTTCCCCCTAAACCCCTTATAAAATCACACACTTTTTGTAAATAATAACGTACTACTACATGATAGTCTTTCCCTCTAGTATATAGAGAAAAGCTTATATTTTTCTCATGTTGCTTTTCAAATAAATAGGGAAAGGCAATGGATATTATTGTCTTTCCCCCATCCATATACACATATGGATTAACTCTATTTTCAATATTCTTTTCTTCGAATTCATTTTCAAGCAAATTTTCTTTTCTATATTTAAAACAATTTTTTAACTGGGTGAATATTCTGCATTTTGTAAATCCTATAGTATCCAATCCAATCTTATTACAGTAACTCAATATATCTTCCTTATAGTTCAAACCTTTCACCTGCTTATTATAGAAATTATATTATCATTTCATTATATATCTTTTTTCTTCTTCCTGCATAGTCTTTTATTTCTATAACAGTATTACTTTCAGCCTTAACTACTTTAGCTGGTATACCTACTACAGTACAATTTGCTGGTATATCTTTCAAAACTACTGAATTTGCACCTACTTTTACATTATCGCCTACAACTATTGGCCCTAAAAGTTTTGCTCCACTTCCTATAAATACGTTATTTCCTACTGTAGGATGCCTTTTTCCTGTATCCTTTCCTGTTCCTCCTAAAGTCACTCCATGGTAAAGCGTTACATTATCTCCAACCTCTGCAGTCTCACCTATAACAACACCCATACCATGATCTATAAATAATCCCTTTCCTATTTTAGCCCCTGGGTGTATTTCTATTCCAGTTAAACCCCTAGCAATTTGTGATATTAACCTAGCAATAAAGAAACATTTCTTGTTATAAAAAAAATGTGCTATTCTATACTGTATCAAAGCATGAATAAAAGGATATAATATAAAAACCTCTAACGGATTTCTAGCCGCTGGATCATTTTTCATAGCATTTTTAATATCATAAGCTAATAGCTTAAATGGGTTTCTCATTGTTTTCTCCTTTCAAATTTATTGATCAAATTTTGAATAATACTAAGTAATCAATTCACAATGCACGATGCACAATTGTGCACTGTGAATTGATTGAATTACATACTAATCATATAATCCCATGGATAGGTATTTCTCTCCTCCATCTGGTGCTACAGTTACTACTTTTTTACCTTTTCCAAGTTTTTTTGCCACCTGAATTGCTGCAGCTATATTAGCTCCTGAGGATATACCAACTAGTATTCCCTCTTCTTTTCCCATAAGTTTAGCATATTTAAAAGCTTCTTCATCTGTTACAGTTATGATCTCATCTACAATTTCTGATTTGTAGATATCAGGTACAAATCCTGCCCCTATACCTTGTATTTTATGAGCTCCAGTTTTACCTCCTGACAAAACTGGTGAACCTGCTGGCTCTACTGCAACTACCTTTACATCTTTATTGTGCTTTTTCAAGTTTTCTCCTACTCCTATTGCTGTTCCTCCAGTACCAACACCAGCTACGAAAGCATCTACATCCTTTAAATCCTCTAAAATTTCCTCTGCTGTAGTTTCATAATGTTTTTTAGGATTAGCAGTATTTATAAATTGTTGCGGTATATAGTAACCCTCTTTATCTTTACCAATTTCATAAGATTTCTCTATAGCTCCTTTCATGCCTTTAGCTCCATCTGTCAAAACTAGTTCTGCCCCATAAGCTTTTATCATATTTCTTCTCTCTACACTCATAGTTTCTGGCATTACAATTGTAACTTTATATCCTTTTAATTTTCCTATCATTGCAAGAGCTATACCCATATTACCGCTAGTTGGCTCCACTATTGTGTCACCTTTTTTTAAAAGTCCTTCTCTTTCAGCTCTTTCAACCATGCCAAGAGCAGCTCTGTCTTTAATGCTTCCACCAGGATTGAATTTTTCAAGTTTAACATATATGTCAGCTGCATCCTCATTTTTAAAATTATCAAGTTTAAACAAAGGCGTATTACCTATCATATCTATAGCATTAGTAAATATCATTTTAGTACCTCCCAAAATTTTATATAATAATTAATATTTTAAGTATGAAATTTACTTTGAAATCAAAAAAAACTCCGTCTCTATATGTTATATAGAGACGAAGTATATACTCCGTGGTTCCACTCTAATTAGATTTTTAAAAAATCCAACTCTCAATCGAACACAGCGCTATGTTCTATCACTATAACGGGCGAACCCGATGTAATCTACTATTAATTCGACCACATAACTCCAAAGGGCACTTCACCTAAACTTAATTTAGAAACTTTCACCAACTGTTTCTTCTCTGCAAAATTTAATTTAAGTTACTTTTCTTTTTCAAAGTATTCTTGAGTGTTTTACTATGATTTATATTTATATTATACAACTACCTAAATTTTTGTCAATAATATTTTTAATTTTATATAGAACTTTTTTGTCCTATGGTAACCATTGCTCACATCACCATCTTATATAATGTTTAGCTGGAGAAAGTTATAATTGTAATCAAACTCCATCTGGACCTAAAAATCAATTGATACAAATTTAAAAGGCTTATACAAGTAAGTAAGCTTATGTATAGGAAACACAACTAAAATCTATTTTTTTCTTTCTTAAATAATACTGAGTTAAACTCTCCTCCTAAAATAGTTATTGTAGATAAAATAAAAAGCCAGGTTAAAAGCACTATTACAGCTCCTATACTTCCATAAATTTTAGAATAATTTCCAAAATTATTTACATAAAAGGCAAAACCCATAGAAGCTATTACGATACCTATAGTGGAAAAGACCGCACCTGGTAATACTTTTCTCCACGTAAGCCTTACATTTGGAGTAAAAATATAGACTGCTGCAAATATAAATATGGTTCCAAAAAATATAATAACATATCGTAATATATTCCATAAAAATCCAAATCCCTCGGAAATCCCTAACTGAAAAGCTAAAAAACTTCCAAGCATTTGTCCAAATACTAAAAACAATAAAGTACATAATATTATCAACGTTACTCCTAGTGTGCATAGTATAGATATAATATATATCTTAAATATTGATCTAGTTTCTCTTTGATCATATGCTTTATTCAATCCTTTTATAACAGCATGAAATCCACCTGATAGAGCCCATAGTGTAAGAATCAAGCTTAAGCATAAAAGTTCAATATTTTTGCTATTAGCAGTTTTAATTACTGTATTTTCTATTAATTCCAGTGCATTTTTAGGCAATACATTACTTAAAACTAGCAATATATCATTACTACTTATATCACTATACCCTATAAGGCTTATAAAGAATACTAAAAAAGGAAAAATAGAAAATAATAGGCTATATGCAAGTTGTGAAGCCAGCGCTAATACATCGTCTTGTATAAATCTAAAAATAAATTCCTTTAATTTACTAAATGCTCTTTCCTTCAAAAAAATTCTCCTCTTTTATGCATTTGAAAGAAAACAGACCAGCATACTGACTGGTTATTTCTTTGAAAATACCTTAAATTTAATTGTCTATATATCTTCAGAATATTGTATATTATCCGCTATATAGACTATATATTAATATTATGCTATACTCTTATTTGTTATTATAATTTTGCCCTTTTACATAAAAAATTATAAGCAAATATGTCTAAATCTATTGAACTTATCTAGAGATACAACTATTCTTTCCTCCACCTTGAAAAAAATCAGATAACTAAAGTCTATGATTTTGTGCAAATTACTTTTACAAAGTTCGGTGGAGTAATGGGATAAAACTTAACTTAATAGATATGGCATATTTTTTATATAAATTAAAATTAAAATAGAAAGAAGCGATTAAAAAGTGAAGAAACTTATTAAAAACTTCGTATTATTTTGCGCAATTTATGCAATTGCTCAAAGCTCTCACTGCACAATTGCATTAGCTGCAAATAATATGGACAAGTCTTCTGAGGTATCAACTGTTACCGCTTCAACTAGTTTAGATACTAATAAAGATATTTCTAATTCAAAAACTATTGATGGTAACACTAATAGCAGCTATGATAAAAGCACCAGCGAAAACAATACTCCAGAAAAAGCTAATTCAAACGTTAACCAAAGCACAAACTACGATACCATTGTAAAAGTTAGTATTCCTGTAAACAAAAAGTGGAAAGTAAGCTTTAACCAGCCAGTAGATGTAAACTCCTTAAGTGGTAAAATAAGACTAGTTGACAATAATAATACTGAAGTTCCTCTAACTTTATCTTCACCAGATTATGGAATGTCAGTTATCGTATCACCTACAAATGTTTGTAATCCAGACACAGACTATACCTTAACTATAAGTGGGAATATAGTATCCAAATATAACAGAACACTTAAAAATCCTACTGTAGTAGAATTTAAAACAGCCCCAGTTATATCTTCTATAGACAACATAAGTGTAACTATAAATCAGGAAGATGAATACACTCTACCTACAAAAGTAACTGCTAAAATGTCAAATGATACTACTACTTCTGTAAATGTATCTTGGAATAAATCCGTAGACATGACAAGCATACCAGGTGTATATGCTTATACAGGTACTGTTGATGGATATAGTAAACCAATAACGTTAAATTTAACCATAAAAGCATTCCAACCTGTACCGTCTATTATGAATGACTATAGAATTCAATCTCAAATTGGGACAAACCTTTATAATTATCTTATGAATTATGATAATAGACAATCTGTACTAGACAGAGCTATTGAACTTCACGGTGGAGACACAAGTAATAACTGTGTATATTATGCAAGTGAAGCTCTTAGAAGAGCCGGAATGACTGATCTTCCAGAAGCTGTAGCAAATACTAAGCAACTTACATCCCAGCTTCAAAGCAGAGGATGGCAAACTTCTACAGATTTATCTAAACTTTTACCAGGAGATATATGTTTTACCATTTCTTATGGGAATGGTCCTACGCATACATATACATTCATGAAATGGGTAGATCCAAAAAGTTTTGATTATGCATATATTTGTGATAATCAAGGTTATGACTACAACAATAATGCCTACCATAAGAGAAATATAGATTTTCAAACTCCAACAAAAGATGCTATATCTTATTTTATGTATTTAGCATAAAATATTAAAAATGACTGATACATTAATTACTTAGTGTATCAGTCATTTGCATTTATCAGATGACTACTGTTTATTTAAAATATCTATTCAACAATCCCTGGAAAGCAGCTCCATGTCTTGCTTCATCTTTACACATTTCATGTACTGTATCATGAATTGCATCATAGTTTAATTTTTTAGCTAAAGTAGCTAAATCCTTTTTTCCTTTACAAGCACCTGTCTCTGCATCTACTCTCATCTGCAAATTTTTCTTTGTATCAGGTAATACTACTTCTCCCAATAATTCTGCAAATTTAGCTGCATGCTCTGCTTCTTCAAAAGCTATTCTTTTATATGCTTCTGCAACTTCTGGATAACCTTCTCTATCAGCTTGACGGCTCATAGCAAGGTACATTCCTACTTCAGAACATTCTCCAGTAAAGTTAGCTCTCAATTCTTCTAATACTTTTTCATCTACACCTTTAGCAACTCCTATTTTATGTTCATCTGCCCAACTAATCTCGCCTTCTGCCTTTTCAACAAATTTATCTGATGGTGCACCACATACAGGACATTTTTCTGGTGGATTTTCACCTTCATAAACATATCCACAAACAGCACAAACAAATTTTTTCATTTAAAATTCCTCCTTAAAGTTATTTCATATAATTTTTATTTCCCTTGACATAAATTATTATATAATATTAATTATTGTTTTGCAATAGTTTTTATAAAATAATTTTCATTTTATATAAAATAAATACATTATAGGTATACCTATAATGTATTTATTCTTATTTGATTAGAAGGTTCAATTTTAAAACCTTTAAGCAAATGCTTCATATATATTTTTATCCTAAATAACTCAAAAAATTTATCGGTTTTATTAATTTTTACTATCTATTTAAAAATTGTTCTAGATTAACTATTTGTTGTTCATATATTCCAAACCCTACTTTACAATTTTTTTCATTGAAAGCTTCTATATTATAACGCAATTTTTTACCTTCAATTGATATTAATGTTACTTTTATAATAACTTTCATATTTGCAGGTATTGGTTTTATATGTTCAACATCAATTTTAGTTCCAACAGGTCTATAATTTTTAGGTATAACATCGTCTACTATATGTAAAGTTGTATATTCCATATACTTTATCATAGCAGGCGTAGATAACATAACAACACCTTTATTTCCAATAAAATTAGCTGTATCTTCAGGCTTTACTATATACTCACTAACATATGTGCTTCCAACTTTAAATAGTTTGCTAAAATCCATTTAATCATCGGCTCCTTAATTGTTTCCTCTTTCAGCTATAGGTACAATAGGACGAACCCTACTTGTAAGTAATATAACAGCACCAAGTATAGATATTCCTGCACCTAAGTAGAGTGCACTTGTATATCCGTGAGCATCAACCATAATTCCAGTAAGAAGTGGAGCTAATATACCTCCAATTGTAGCAAAGGTTGCATAAAGTCCAGTAATTTTACCTGCATTAGTTGAAGAGAAAATCATTGGCATTGAATAATATCCACCCATAGTAAGACATAATACTCCATTTGATATAGATATCAATACTACTGCTGAAATAGCACTAGAAGCCTTAGACCCTAGTATAAGCAGAACACCTGCTCCAACCATACCAAGAAGAGGAAATAATTTTCTTCCCATGTTATCTCCAAACTTTTTAGCTGCTTTATCAGCTAACCATCCACCAAATGGATATGTAAAAGTTGCAACAATATAAGGCATCATTGTATAAATAGCACTTGTACCCATTGCAAATCCTCTACCTTTAACAAAGTACGTAGGAAGCCATGTCATAAATAAGTAAAATAAATAGTTAGTACAGAAAAATGAAAGTGCACCCGTCCATACAGATGGAGTAGAAAATATATCTTTTGAACTTAAAATAGTTCTTTTTCCTGAATTTTCTGATATATTATCGTCTACTCTTATATATTGTAATTCCTCTTTACTTACACTAGGATGATCTTCTGGTTTATCTTTTCCAAACTTCCACCAAATAATTACCCAAATAGGTGCAAGAAAAGCAAAGGAGTGAAATACCATCTGCCAACTCCAAGTTTTTATAATCCATGCAGAGATAGGCATAGCAAGAGCAATTCCCATAGAAACACCCATTATACTTATTCCCCATGCTAGTCCTGATTCTTTCTTTGGTACCCATTTTGCAATAATTGTAGACATAGCCGGTAACGAAACTCCTTCTCCCATTCCCATAACAATACGAATTACTATCATAAGACCTAAGGTTGCTCCAAATGGGGTTAAGAAAACAAATACTGACCACCATATCGCACCAAACATTACAACTTTGCCTCCACCAAATTTGTCAGCTAACCATCCACCTAAAATTTGAGTACAAGCATAACCAATGAAGAAAGCTGTAGAAACCAATCCAAACTGACTTGCATTCCAGTGAAAGTAATTCATCATAGAGGGACCTGCCATTGACATACATGATCTATCCATATATAAAATCAAGTAGCACAGAGTTAAAAGTAAAACAATCTCCCACCTCTTCTTACCAACGCTTTTACCAACGCTTTCAACTTCTGAAATCATATTCATTTCTCCCTTCTATTTAATCTATTAATTAGTTTTATTTTTTCCTGTTAAACTATACCATAATTGTGGAATATTTTATCGAAATATGCTAAAATATTAACAAATATGAGTATAAATTTACAGGGAGGTACACTATGAACTTAAATCAATTATATTATTTTAAAAAATTATCTGAGATACAGCATTTTACTCAAGCTGCTAAAGAATTATATATAACCCAACCAAGTCTAAGCGAAGCCATTTCATCCTTAGAAGAAGAAATTGGTTTAGAATTATTTCATAGACAAGGTCGAAAAATTAAACTTACGAAATACGGAAAAGTTTTTTACCAATACGTGTGCAATTCTTTAAGTGAATTAGAAAAAGGGATTGAATGCCTAAAAGAATCATCTGGTATTGTTGGAGGAATTATTGATATAGGATGCATTCCTACCTTATGCGGAAATTTTTTGCCAAATGCAATAAACAAGTATTTACATACTGTAAATTTAAAAACCAAATTTAACATTTTTACCGGCATGACTTTAGATGTTATAGCTGGAATCAAGTCAGAAAAATATGATATCGGCTTCTGTTCCATTTTGGAAAATGAACCTAACATTGAGTTTATTCCAATTCTTGATCAAGAACTTGTCCTTGTTGTAAACGATAAACATCCATTGGCAAAAGAAAAAATCATTAATTTGCAAGATATTGGTGACTATCCATTAATCACATATCGACAAAGCTTACCTATTGGCAAAACTATAATGGAACTCTTAAAACCTTATGGCCTTCATGTAAGTTATGATTTTGACGATGAAATAACTATTGGTGGAATGGTATGTTCAACAAATGTAGCTGCTATTACTGCACGTACCTCTTTTTTACTCCAATTTCATAAGTTAAAAATTATAAAACTAAATACACCAAACAATACACGTACAGTATATATGGCCTATAATAAAAATAATTACCATTCTATAGCTGTGAAAATGTTTTCAAATTATATGATTAAAAAGAGTAAAAGTCATAAAGTTAGGACTGCCAATTAGCATGCATTCTCTCTAAAGGGATTTTAACAATTGCTTTATCTTTCATATATGCATAAATTTCAAATCCCCTTTTACATCTAAAGGTACATTCAAGGCATGGATCTTCGTCACAGTAAACATATGCATCTTCATCTGCCAAAGCAAATACAAAAGATGTCTTTTTATGATTTGTCACATACTTTAACTGTCCACCTGTAAATGTCCTAAGATAAATCCATTCAACAGAAATAGCTTCATTCTCTATTTTCCAAAAGACTTCTACCACATTTTCATTGTACCCACCTGTAATTTTGTAATCAATAATTATATCATCTGAAACTTCTGAAGGATTTTTTGTAGAAAGTATCTCCATTTTTTCATCACAACACATTGGAGATATTCCCTTTCCCATGCTTGTTAACTGAAATACATTTCCACAATGTTTACAATGATAAAATATTAACTTGGGGCACACAACCCTTGGTTTTGTGGTTTCTCTTGATCTTCTTGGACCGAATTCTCGCCCTTCCAACTTGACTCCTCCTGTCTACTCATTCGAACTTTCAAATCCTTTGCCAATAAATTTTTTTTCACCTTTCCACTGTCAGTTCTAGGAATTTTATCTATAATCTCTAGGTGTTCCGGCCAATATCTTTTAGGGATTTTTTCCTTTTCCATGTACTCTAAAAGTTCTTCTAATTTCAGAGAATTAACTTCTTTTTTCAATACAACATAAGCACAAATTCGTTCACCTAGGCGCTTATCAGGCATTCCAATAACTGCCTCATCTTTAATTAGTGGAAATTTTGAAATATACTGACTTATATGGTTAGAGTTAAGATTTTCACCACCTCTAACAATTATGTCTTTTTTTCTCCCAATGATATTAATATTCCCACTTGTATCACTTACACATAAATCTCCACTATAAAACCATCCTTCATCATCCAGTACCTTATTTGTAGCTATTTTATCACCTATATATCCTACAAATACATTTGGACCTCTCGATACTTCTTCCCCCAGATTTCCAGGTAGTATTTCTTTTCTATTTTCATTTACAATTTTAACTTCTACACCTTCCATGGTCCTTCCTGCAGTACCAAATGTTAACTCAATATTTTCATCCGGCCTTACAAATACATGGGGAACACTTTCCGTAGATCCGTAAACTTCACATAGTTTTATTCCATATTCATAGGCTTGTCTTACCATTTCTTCCGGTACCACAGCTCCACCACAAAGATAAAATTTTAACGAACTAAGGTAAAGTTCATCCTCTCTAATATTTTTCAAAATATCGTATATAAATGGTGTAGCTCCCATTGACCAGGTACATTTTTCTCTATTCATAAGTTCTATTGCCTTTTTACTTTTAAACTTTTGCTGTAAAACCACTTTTGATCCAATGAGCATAGGTGCAATAATTCCATGGTGAAATCCAGTTGCATGATTTAAAGGTGCCGGCATAAACATGATATCATCTTTTGTAATGCCAAGTTCCTTACTAAAGTATTTCTCACTAAATATTATGTTGTTATGGGTCAACATAGCTCCCTTTGCACATCCAGTAGTACCGGATGTACAAAGAACAGCCGCAACATCATTGCTATTAACTTTTATTTCATCTTTTAACTTTAGTGGAAAATGTGATGATAATATTTCTGTCAAAGTAGTGATACTGCTTTCCTTCTCTTTTAGATTGTCAAGTAATACAATGTGTTTTAAACTTTTTATGTCCATTTTGACTGATAGAATCAATTTTTCATAATTTGTCTTGTTATACCATGTAGGGCAAAGGAAAACTTTACTTTTACATAAATTCAAAAGATACAAAACTTCCCGACCACTATAGCACATGCCAATCGGGTTAACAACAGCTCCTACCTTCATACATGCAATAGTAACAATTACAAATTCACTCCATACTGGTATTTGAAAAGAAATAACATCTAGAGGCTTTACTCCAATGCTGAGAAAATAGGAAGCAACAATACCTGCTTTTTCATCCAATTGCCCATAGGTATAGCGGTATCCTCTATCATCTACTACAAATTCCTTATCTCTATACATTTTTACCGACGTATGCCAGTAATCTAAGAGTGTTTTTTTACCCCAATAGCCCATTTTTTCATACAATTTTTTTTGGCTATCATTTATTTTAATTTCATCCATCACGTCATATCTCCTTATAAAAAGAACACAATTAAAGATTTTTTACTGAACTAATTTCCTTTATAAGTGCTGGAACGACTTCAAATAGGTCCCCTACTATACAATAATCTGCCACTTCAAATATTGGTGCAGTTTCATCTTTATTAATTGCAATAATTGTATCTGAAGAGCTCATTCCAGCTAAATGCTGTACAGCACCGGAAATTCCACATGCAATATATACTTTTGGAGAAACTGTTTTGCCTGTCTGCCCTACCTGCTTTGTCTGTGGAATCCATCCAGAATCTACAGCAGCTCTTGATGCTCCTATTGTTCCACCAAGTAAATCTGCAAGTTGTTGTAACATCTTAAAGTTTTCTCCATTTTTCATTCCTCTGCCGCCAGATACTATATACTCAGCTTCTTCAAGCTTGACTCCAGAATCTTCTTTGGATTTAATAAAATCAACTACTTTTGTTAAAATGGAATTTTTATCTATATTAATAGTCTCTTTAATAATTTCTGGACGATTATTTTTATTTTCCTGTGGTTTCTTAAATGCACCAGGTCTTACAGTTCCCATCTGTGGTCTAGTCTCACTGCAAAGTATCTGTGCATAAAGATTTCCTCCAAATGCAGGTCTTTCCCATACAACATTTCCAGTACCCTCTTCTACACTTAAAGCAGTACAATCTGCAGTAAGCCCCGTTCTCAAACTAACTGCAATTTTAGAACCAAGCTCTCTGCCTCTTATAGTTGCACCTATCAAAATGGTATTGGGATTATACTTGTGACATAGTTTTAAAAATGCATCTCCATATACATCTGAAGAATAATTTTTATATTCTTCTCCCTGCACAACATAAACTTTATCTGCACCATGACTGCTTGCACCCTTAACCGCATCTTCTACATCACTGCCTATAACTACGGCACATAATTTCTGCTTTAAGCCATCTGCTAAAATTCTACCTTGTCCCAGCAGTTCAAAACCAACATTCTTTGGTTGTCCCTGGAAGCATTCTATAAATACCCATACGTCTTTATACTCATCGAAATTCATAACCAAAGCCTCCCCCTTAAACTAATTTTGCTTCTAACAGCTTGCCAACTAACTCTTTTGCTGTTTTTTCAGGATTTACAACTTTCATTACTTCACCACTTGCCTGACGTTTTGGTGTGAAAGTTGCTTTTACTCTTGTTGGTGAACCTTTAAGACCTATTTTTGTAGTATCTATATCCTTAATATCATCTAAGTGAATTTCTCCTATTTCTGCTTTTAAAGAGTCAATTTTCCCCTTAATAGTTGCATATCTTGGTTTATTACTTTCTTTTGTCAAAGTACATAAAACAGGAAGTTTTGTTTCAACTATTTCAGTTCCTTCTTCCACTTGACGCTCTACTACACACTTTTGGCCTTCCATTTTAATATCAAGCACATAACTTAACCTGGAAATCTCCAAATGTTCTGCAATACTTGAACCTGTCTGTCCTGTATCTCCATCAATTGCCTGTTTACCTACGAATACAAAATCAAATGGTCCTAGTTTTTCAATTGCTTTTGATAAAATATAACTAGTTGCATAGGTATCAGATCCTCCAAAAGCTCTATCTGTAACTAAGTATGCTTTATCTGCACCCATGGAAAGGGCTTCCCTTAAAACTTCTTTTGCGTTATCAGGTCCCATGGAAATTGCTGTTACAGTAGCTCCATATTGATCTTTTAAACGAAGTGCTTGCTCTAATGCATTTTTGTCAAATGGATTTAGAATACTTGGAACGCCTTTTCGAATTAATGTATTTTTAACTGGATCAATTTTAATTTCTGTTGTATCAGGAACCTGTTTTATACAAACAACGATGTTCATTTCTCTTCCCCCCTACTTATATTCCTTCTCTAATGCACCGGCTATTGTCATTCTTTGAATCTGATTAGCTCCTTCAAAAATCTGGAACACTTTGCAGTCTCTCATAAGCTTTTCAACTGGATATTCCTTGCTGTATCCATATCCGCCGAAAATCTGAACTGCATTTGACGTAACTTCCTGTGCACAATCAGATACAAATGCTTTAGTAATGGCACCTTCTTTACGAACAAGATTTCCATTATCCATTAACTTCATAGTATTATTTACAAGTGCTCTAGAAGCTTCTATTTTTATTGCCATATCTGCAAGCATCTGTTGTACCATTTGAAATTTAATTATAGGCTTGCCAAACTGCTTTCTTTCTTTTGCATACTTTACAGATTCATCCAAAGCCCTCTGCATAATACCTACTGCTAATGTAGCAACAAAAGCTCTAGATAAGTTAAGAGAATTTAATGCAAGTTTAAATCCTGAGCCTTCCTCTCCAAGCATATTAGAAGCTGGGACTCTTACATTTTCAAAAGTAACATCTGTAGTATTTGATAAACGAAGACCCATTTTGTCTTCATGTTTTCCAATAGTAATTCCCGGTGTATTTGCATCTACTATAAAAGCTGAAATACCTTTATTGCCTGCTTCAGGGTTTGTTTTAAAGATTCCTACAAACACAGAAGCCAGTGCACCATTAGTGATAAATGTTTTTGTTGCGTTCAATATATATTCATCACCATCTTTTACAGCTGTTCCTCTCATTCCTGCAGGGTCAGAACCTGCATTTGGCTCTGTAAGAGCGAAACCCGCAAAATTTCCTTTTCCAATTATATCTGCAAAATATTTGCCCTGATCTTTGGTACCAGAAAGAATTACATTTCTCAAAGCAACAAATGTAGTAACAAGTGTAATTGCATATCCTGCATCTACCTTTGCAAGCTCTTCAAAAATCATAGCTGTAGTTTCATAACTCAGTCCTGTTCCACCATATTCTTCTGGAATCTCAAGCATATGAAGTCCCATATCAAAGGCATATTTAAACAATTCTCTTGGACATTCGCCCTTTTCATCCAGCTCCTGAACATGTGGTTTGATTTCATTTTCTGCCATTTCTTTTACAAGAGCAATTAATTCTTTTTGTTCCTTTGTATATAATAAGCTCATTAATTTTAACCCTCCCCATTATTTTTTAGCAGTTTCAATCCAGCTACAGCTCCTTCGTTTATGTATTCTTCAACCTCACTGCTGCTGTAACCCAATTCTTTCATGATTTCCTCTGTATGTGCACCTTGAGGTTTACAAGTTTTTATTATAGGTTCCGGCATAGAACCAAATAAAATTGGATTAGTAGGAACCATTCTTTTTCCTGAAGGGTAATCTACTTTAGTTAAAATATTGTTTGCCCAAACCTGCTCATCTTTATAAACATCCAAAGGCTCATTTGCTGCTTCACACGGCAGCTCATTTTCTTCAAGTATTTTCAACAAATCATCCCTATTAATCTTGGAAATAGCCTCATCAAGTATATCTACTACTTCATGATTTAGCTTATCTGAATTTATTTTTGCACAATTATTGTATTTTTTATTTCCTACCATATCTTTAACATCTAATAAATTCATAATTTTATCGTAATCTCTATCATATTCAGGACAGCACATTACAACCCACTTATTATCCTTCGTACGATAACAGTTATTAAATGGATTTGGAACTTCTTTTCGGCTCTTTGGATATTCATTTCCATATTGTGCTGAAATCATAGCAACGCTTAACATAAATGATGCAGCATGCTGAAGACTTACAGTTATCTTATCTCCTTTTCCTGTCCTTTCTCTATTAAACAAAGCTCCGCATATACCAGATAAAAGACATATTGAAACCTGAAAATCTCCATATCCATTAGGTGGATTCATTGGAGAACCACCTTTATCTACTGTTGTGCCTAAGACACCTCCTCTTGCCATATAGCAAGTAGCATCAAAACCCGGTCTATCTTTTGCAGGTCCCTTTTCTCCATATCCTAAAACCTGTGCAAAAATAAGTTTTGGAAATTTTTCTTTTAAGGTATCATAATCCATACCTAGTTTCACAAGTGATTTTGTTCTTGTATTTGTAATAAATACATCTGCCTTTTCTAACAATTTATAAGCAACTTCTCGTCCACTTTCTGTTTTTAAATTTATAGTGATAAATCTCTTATCCATATTTGCCACATCAAATGGCAAATTTTCTTCATCACTAAAAGGCATATTAAATACTGAACCCTGTCCTCTTGCTGGATCCCCTTTGGGGGCTTCGATTTTAATTAAGTCAGCGCCCCATTCTCCCATAATCCTAGCAGTAGTAGGAGCTGCTAAATATGTGGTTAAATCTACCACCTTAATCCCTTTTAAAGGTTCCATTTTTATCCTCCTGCTCTTATATTTTATTTATAGCCTTTTGAAAATTTCAAAAGGCTATAAAATAAAACAGTAAATATTTCAAGTAAAAAATTACTCTTCTTCAGTATTGCCTCCATTAGCAATAAGTTTTCTTGAAGCTGTTAATCTTTGAACAGTTCTAGGACCTTCCTCTAACCACATTGCACGACAATCACGATATAATCTTTCAACTGGACCATATTCGCATTCTTCAAAGTATCCAATTCCTCCAAATATCTCTAACATATAATCAGATACTAACTTAACAGTGTTGATACTATGAAGTTTACACATAGCTGCTTTCATTTCAATTTCCTTACCAGCTTCATAATCTTTTGCAAAATCGTAAACCATTAATCTAAGTGCATGTATTTCAGTTCCCATATCAGCAATTGTCTGTTGAATTGCTTGTCTCTTAACAAGTGGTTTTCCAAATGTCACTCTGTCTTTTGCTCTCTTAATTGTCATTTCTAACATTCTCTGAGACATACCAAGATTACTTACTGCAATATGAGCTCTAGATACGGATAAAGAATGCATTGCAATCTTTAAGCCCTCGCCTTCTTTACCAAGTAAGTATTTCTTGTCAAGTTTCATGTTAGTGAATTTTAATCCTGCATGTCCAGCTCCACGGCAGCCCATCATATGAGGCATTGGAACGATTTCATAACCAGGTGTATTAACTGGTACGAAGAATGCAGATAATCTCTTATCCTTTGGAGCATCTGGGTCAGTGACAGCGATTACATATGCAAACTCACAGCAGTCCGTATGGGAAATTAATGTTTTTTCACCATTCATGATGTAGTAATCTCCGTCTTTTACAGCTCTTGTATGTAAATCTGCTCCTGTACCACCTGTTTCTTCAGTTAATGCAAAGCATGTGAAGATTGTTTTATCTTGAAATTTATCCATATATTCATCTTTTAATTCTTTACTTCCAAAGTCATCAAGAATTCTCCAGTTTAAATCCATTGCATAATGAAGATGCATACGCATTCCACCTGGTCCTCTGCTGAACTCTTCTTGTACCTGTAAAATTTGTGTCTCACTTAATCCCCATCCACCATATTGTTCTGGCAATGCGCATCTGTATAAATTGTTTTCAATTGATAGATCAAAAAACTTCTGAGGAAATTTATTAGTAACCTCAACTTCTTTTTGTATTTCTTCAAAAGGTCCTTCAGCTAAAGCTCTAATTTGTTTCAGATAATCCTGAAATTCTTTTTCATTTAATTTTGACATTTTATTTCCCCCTTGTGTATTTTATAACAATCTTTATGTTTTTATTATACTTAAATTCAAAACATATTACCAATAGTTACCACCAATGTTATAGTTATCTTTTATAGTTATTGCCTATACATAATATATTAATTTTACGGATAAAATCTACCAAAATTGTCTTATACAAAGGGTTGAAGTGAAATAATAAGGATTTGAATGAAATGCTTTACGAAAATATTTAGTTAGAAATTTAAAATTTTTTGAAAATAATATATTTTCAATTTTTATGTATAAAAAGTAGAAAGCTATTGTTAATAAAAAGATTTTTATTAACAATAGCTTAATGAAAATTTTTAAAATTTTCTTATTTCATCTAATATACTATTTTCTACCTCATTGCAATCTGGAACATAGCTTTTAAGCAATTTCATGTTACCTTTTAAACTATATTCTCCGAGAGAAGCTGGAATAAGCACACTGTCTCCTTTAAATATATCTTCAAAACCCCCGCTGTAAACTATCTTGCCCTTACCATCAACGCAGGTAAATATATAAAATCTTTCTCTATCACTTTTTTCTGCTGCCTCAATTTGAATATCATATAACTCCAGAGAAATTTCTCTTGATAAACAAAAATAAGTTTTTTTATAACCATCCTTTTTTATACTAATACCTCTACTCTTATTTCCTTTCAATTTTAGATTTACCACGTCTAAGGCTTTATTAATATGTAACTTTCTTCCCCTTCCATAGTCATATACTCTGTAAGTTATATCACTATTTTGTTGAATTTCTACCAATACAACTCCTTCACATATGGCATGCACAAGACCGCTTTTTATAAAATACACATCACCTTTTTTAACAGGAATTCTGTTCACATACTTTTCCAAGTTTCCATTGTTTATAGCCTTTTTAAATTCATCTATGCTGCATCCATCTTTAGCTCCAACTATCAAACTTGCCCCTTCAAATGCTTCAATAACATACCATACCTCTGTCTTTCCTGAATCATTTTCTACTTTTTTCGCATATATATCATCTGGATGAACTTGTATTGAAAGTTTCTCCCTGGCGTTTATTAGTTTTACAAGAAGGGGAAATCTATTACCTTTAATTTTTGTTCCCAATAGCTTATCTCCTTGAGTCTTAATAAGATCATCAAACCTAATTCCTTTAAATCTTCCATTCTTTACTATGCCCATACCATTTTTATGACAGGCTATATCCCAACTTTCTCCTATCTTACCTTCAGGAAGGTTATTTCTAAAAAGTTCTAAATCTCTGCCTCCCCAAATTTTATCATAGTATAAATTTTCAAATTTTATTGGATACACACCAAACATCTCCTTATATTTCAAGCTTATACTTATATTATAAATCAATCTTAGATAAAATTTACATAAATACAAAAAGTTTAATTTTAAATTAATAAATTACTTTTTTACAATATGATAGTTTAATATATCAGTATATTGCATTAAAGTAACCTGTTTATCCTCATTCACTTTTTATAACTTTTATCATAAAATACTACTATAATTTGTATTTTGGAGAGTTGAAAATGAAACATTATATGTGTCCCTTTACTCGCTGTGGTATGAACTTTTCTAACAATATTTCTCAGATGGACTTGAATTTAGATGAGTACGCTTATCCAGACAACTTCAATTCTGCACTAAAGTTAATAGAAGAAGCTATTTCTGGAGAAAGGAAAGATGAGCTTTTTTACGACTATTTAATAAAAAATGCCCCTAAAAATGGATCTAAAAAGATTATATCTGGTATAAGAGATAATGAAAAAAAGCATAATAAAATGTTTAGATTTATTTACTATGAACTAACGGGAAATATGATTCCCTCTCCTGAAAATGTAGAGTTTAATACTCCCGATTCTTTCTGCAGCGGCATTAAACGTGCTTTAAACGGAGAACTAAATGCAGTTGTAAAATATAGAAAAATATTATTTGCACTCAATAACAGAAAACACATAAACATGCTTATTGAAATAATAACAGATGAATTAAGACATGCTAATCTATATAACTTTATATATACGTCAAACTGTTCTAATGAACAATTCTAACTCAACTACTATGTATATGTAAATTTTTTTCATTGATTTGTAACTATATAACTTACAATAACATACTATTTAATTAAGAGTAAAAAATAGGAGTTGTGTACATGTACGATTATGATCACTTCAGATTTGATGATGAAGCTAAAGAAGATGATGGGTCCGAAGAATTGGATTATTTAGACGATGATTTTGTATGTCCTTACCTACGATTTTCCTCAAACCATACACCTATGTGTATGAGCAGACAACGAGATAACTTTCCACCAGGACCTCCTCCAGCTAATATTCCTCAAGCACCTCAAAACTTATCATCTGGTTCAAGTGTAAAATTTGTAGATCCAGGTTCTATAAGACGATGCTTATTTAAGTTCGTTTATATTTGGCCAAATAGAGGCAATGGATTCTGGGCATGGTTAACTCATGTAGGAAGAAGATCTATTTCAGGCTATAGATGGCATAGAAATAGATGGGTTTATTTTGGAATGGATTTACGTCAAATAAGAAGTTTTATGTGCCAGTAACATTTGTCCTAAAAATATAGCTGACATAGTTACCAATTAAAAAATAAGCTTATACTCAGAATATTTTTTATAACCTTCAGCTCGTTAAAAATTTAAAAGAGCTTCATTATTATAAAAATATACCTGCGTATAAGCTGACTTTTAAGTTAGAGAAACTATATAGTGATTCTAATTGAAATCACACTTAGGAATCCTATATTATAAGAAATTTTTTAAACATTATATGAAATATTATTAGGAATATGAGAAAAAACGCCAATAGCCTATGATCCATAAGCCATTTTCCCTTCATATTCCTACTTTTAAGTCCATATATTCCTAAACATGCTGTTGCAACCATAACTACAGCTGCAGCAAGTCCCGGTATAGAAATTCCCTTGTATTTATACATAAAATAACCATGGCACACTACAGCTATAACTCCTATAATTCCAACCAATTTGTGATATTTTACAATGTACTTCATAAAAACTTTATATACACGCTCATACTGTTTTTTATCTTTGGGTAACTTCTTCATATACTTCCTATTTACGTACTTTATAAAGAAATTAAGGAGTAGTATAAAATAAGCCCAAAATCCAACCCAACCTAAAAGTTTTCCAAGTTCTTTCATAATCTTACCCTCCCAACTATAATGTATTTTTAAAGCAATAACTAGTCAGCACGCTAGCCTATTTTCTTTCAAATGCCTAAATAATTTAGTGTGTCATTTATATTAATTTCATATAATATATATTAGAGGTGTGAATAAAATGTCTTGTTTAAACACAATATCCCCTACACAGTTTGCAGTACTTAGTACTTTTATAGCTATTGTTATAACTAAAGATAAAAGTGCAGATGAAATAAATGTTCTTGGAAACGTAATTGCATCAACTGGAGCTACTGTGCTTTCTATCGCAGCCCAGATGCAGTACCTCGAATCAATTCAGAGTAAAAAAGATCAAATTCATGACTTAAAAAAGCAACTTAATGACCTAAAATAGCTGCATCAAGACATAATTTTCTAGGTCAAATTATCTTAGTTAAAGTGCAGTTTAGCAATATACAGCTTGTACATAAAATATTTATGCATAAGCTGTATATTATTAATTTTAGCATCTGAAATTCAATTCTAACTCGCCTTTACTTACTTAACAATTTAACTATAGCATCTCCCATTTCCCTAGTTCCAACAAGTTTCATTCCATCGGTCATCATATCTCTAGTTCTATAACCATTTTCAAGTGTCTCTGATACAGCTTTCTCAATAGCAGAAGCTTCTTCATTTAGATTAAATGAGTATCTAAGCATCATGGCAGAAGACATTATTACAGCTATAGGATTTGCCGTGTTTTTCCCTGCAATATCCTGCACAGAAGAATGTATTTGATTTGGCTCAAACATTCCCAGGCTTTTCTCTCCAAGGCTTGCAGCTGGCAAAGTTCCAATAGATCCAACTATTTGGCTAGCTTCGTCTGCTATAATATCTCCAAATGCATTTGATGCCAATACTACATCAAATGCACCAGGATTTTTTAAGATTTTCATTGAAGCACTATCTACATATATGTGTTCTAACTCAATTTCAGGATAATTTTTTGCTACTTCATTTACAGTATTTCTCCAAAGCATGGAGCTTTCTAAAACATTAGCTTTATCAATACTAGTTACCTTTTTTCTTCTTTTAAGTGCAATTTCAAAAGCCTTTGAAGCTATTCTTCTAACTGTATTTTCACTATAGCACTCAACATCATAAGCTTCTTTTCCATCTTTGCCCTGTCTTACTCCTTTTTCACCAGAATACATTCCTCCGGTTAATTCTCTTATTATAATCATATCAATACCATCTTTTACAAGTTCAGACTTTAAAGGGCAATCATTTTTTAATGATCTTTGCAGTACTGCAGGACGCAAGTTTGCGTAAAGTCCTAATTCTTTTCTCAAAGTCAAAAGTGCTTTTTCCGGTTTCTTATTTAAAGGAAGATTGCTCCACTTATCTCCTCCTATTGCTCCAAGCAAAACTGCATCACTTTTTTTACAAATATCTAAAGTTTCTTCTGGAAGGGGCTTGTCATATTTATCAACAGCTGCTCCTCCTGCACAAACTTTTGTGTATTTAAACTCATGTGAAAATATTTCTCCAACTTTATCTAATACTTTAACAGCTTGTTCAATAGCTTCAGGTCCAATTCCGTCTCCTGGTATTAGTGCTACATTGAATTTCATCTCATTTTCCTCCAAATGTTTATTAAGAATTTATACGCAATTCATTTATACTACTCATCTGCTAATCTATAGCCTACCCCTACCTCTGTATATATATACTCAGGCTGTGCAGGATCTTTTTCTATCTTTCGTCTTAAGTTTGCCATAAACACCCTTAATGATTTGGTCTCACTTCCCAAGGATGAACCCCATATTTCACGAATAATAAAATTATGAGTCAGCACCTTTCCTGAATACTTACATAAAAGTGCCATTATTTTATACTCTATAGGAGTTAAATGTATCTCTTTACCTTCTACAGTTACACGCCTTTTATCAAAATCTATAAATAGCTTTTTTACCTTAAAATTATTCAATATCTCATGTTGATCCTTGTTTACAATAAGATGCCTTAAAGACACACGAATTCTAGCAAGCAATTCACTTATACTAAAAGGTTTAGTTAAATAATCATCTGCCCCCTTATCAAGTGCCTCAACTTTCTGTCTTTCATTTCCTCTTGCAGATACAACTATAATGGGAATATTGGACCATCCCCTTACTTTTTCTATAACTTCAATTCCATCAATATCTGGAAGACCCAAATCTAGTATTATAAGATCAGGATTATGTGACATTACAAGAGAAATGCCCTCATTTCCCTTATCTGTTTCAATATATTTATATCCCTGGGAAGATAAGGCTGCTGTAATAAAATTTCTTATTGGTCTGTCATCTTCAATTACAAGAATATAAGGCTTACTATCCATCACTCTTCCTCCTTACATTAACTCATTACTATTACTTTCCCCTTTAGGGATATTAAATCTAAAAATAGCCCCTCCTTCTTTTTTATTTTCAGCTTCAATTGTACCACAATGGGCCTCAACTATGGATTTACAAATAGTAAGTCCAAGTCCCACACCACGTCTTGAATCTGCTATACTACTTCCATTGGTAAAAAATCTATCAAATATATGGGGCAATATTTTATCTGATATTCCTATTCCATCATCTATGACTTCAAAAAACACACTGTCTACACTTTCATAAACTTTTATTTGTATAAACGATTGTTTTTTAGAAAATTTTGCAGCATTCTGAATTAAATTTATAAGTACTTGCTCAATTAAATTTCCATCCATAGGAACCATTATAAGTTTCTTTGGAACATCTACCTTTATTTTATGATCTTTAAAATATTTAGAACTTCTTTGAACTGCCTCTGATACTACTTCCTCCACCAATTCTAGATTTTTATTGATTTTCATATTCCCCTCATCAAATTTAGTCATACTAAGGAGATTCTCTACAAGACTTATAAGCCATTCTGTATCGTCATAAATACCATTTAACAAGTCTTCCTTGGTCTTTTCTGGTATAAATTTACCGTTTTCTATAATAGTACTTACTGCTCCCTTAATTCCTGCAAGGGGACTTCTTAAATCATGGGAAATAGATCTTAAAAGATTACTTCTAAGTCTCTCACGTTCAATTTCCACTTTAGATTTCTCCTGCTGCCCTACAAGTATTTCTCTATCAAGTGCAATAGCCATTTGGCCCGTTACAGTTTCTACAATAAATTTCTGATCATGGCTTAAAAAATCTTTTTCACAGGAAACTCCAATGACTCCTAATATCTTATTTTGCACTTTTATTGGAATATAGTATCCCCTTGCCCTATAAAATGTATCTGTACCAGAACCAGCTTCCTTACCTTTCAAAAAACTCCAGTAAGCTACAGCAGCTTCATCTTTATTTAAAATTAAGTCATCTTTTTTTGATTCATCCAAATAATATACAAAAGGAGTTGAAAGCTTGTTATCTATAGATAAGTAACATACCACAGTCCTGTCCACAAGTCTTGATAAATATTTTATAGCTATGGAAACTACATCAGAATTTCCAACTGCACTTAAAAGTTTACTAGTCACCCTGTACAATGTCTGTGTTCTCTTTTCCCTGGTATAGGACTCATCCGCGTCTTGTTGAATTTTATTTGTCAAATTTCCTATTATAAATGACTCAATAAGTATCATTACAAATGTAATCAAATAATTTTTATCATAAAAATGAAAAGATCTCTTGGGCTGAACAAATAAATAATTAAATATAGATACACCTACTAAAGAAGATATTATCCCCATTAAGTAACCCGTAGTCTGCATATATACGATTATAACACCTAAAATAAAAATCATAATAACATTGGCTTCTGAAAAACCCACATAGTCAAAAATCATAGCAACACAAGTTACTATTAATAAAATTAAAACAGCTTTAATAGCTTCCTTTAAGGATAAATTGAATTCTTTACTAAATTTCTTAGTAATCTTGTCCCTTTTCCTATCATATAGTGAATTTGGTATTACATAAACATCAATATAAGAATTAGAATCCATAAGTTTATCTACTACATCTTTTGCATAAAAGTGAAATACCTTACTTGTTTTTTTGTTGTTCTTACCTATTATTATCTTAGTTATATTTCTAAATTTTGCATATTGTATAACCTGATCTGCTATGTCATCCCCATATATTGTAACTACTTCTCCGCCTAATTGCTCTCCTAAATTAAAATATGAATTAAGTCTTTTTCTATCTTCCTTATTTAATTTCTGAGATTTAGTAGTCTCTACATATACTACTATCCATTTTGAATGATAAACTTCTGCCATTCTTGCAGCTGTTCGTATAACCCGAAGAGATGAAGGCGATGAACTTATACATGCAAGTATTTGATCGGAGGCAGGTACTACAGTAATCTGACCTTTCGAAAGCCTTGCAGTTTCAATTTCATAGTTTACTCTATCAGCAGTTTTCCTAAGGGCAATTTCCCTTAAAGCATATAAAGTGCTTTTAGTAAAGAAATTATGAAAGGCACTCTTTACCTGATTTCTTGCATATACTTTACCATCGCTAAAACGCTTTAAAAGTTCATCTGGTTCTATATCTATAATTTCAACTTTATCTGCGTTATCAAATACCTTGTCTGGAATAGTTTCTCTTACGGAAATATGAGTTATACTTTCAACTACATCATTTAAACTTTCAATGTGCTGAACATTTAACGTAGTATATACATCAATTCCAGCTTCAAGAAGCTCCTCTATATCCTGCCATCTTTTTCTATGTCTTTTTCCCTTGGCATTAGTGTGAGCAAGTTCATCTACAAGTATTATCTCAGGCTTTCTTGAAAGTGCTGCATCCAAATCAAATTCTTTTAAAATTACCCCCCTATAATCTATAACTTTGGTATTTATACTCTCAATCCCTTTAGTCAAATCCATAGTTTCTAATCTTTCATGGGATTCAATATAACCTATCACTATATCTTTTCCCAAATTTTTAATGTCATGGGCTTCTCTAAGCATGGAATAGGTTTTCCCAACTCCTGCGGCATATCCAAAAAATATTTTTAATTTTCCTCGTTTACCTTTACTCTCTTCTTTTTCCACTTTGCTTAAAATACAATATGGATCAGGTCTTTCATTATAATCTATAATAATCGCCTCCATATAGAACTTGTATCACGTATTTATTTTCTCATTTTTGTAGATAAAATGTAACTTGTTTTTCATAAAATTTATTGAATTCAATTCTACCACCCTCAACTTTCTTTACAAAAACCACTATAAATACAACAATAATTATACATAATATTATAACACCCATCTTCTCCATGATACTATCACCTACTTCTCCACTTATTCAACTCTAATACTATGATTTCAGATATAAAATTAGAGTTAAGATAAACCCTACCTATGTAAAAATTGCATAAATGTTTTATTCCAAAAAAAGAAATCCACAAAATGTGAACTTCTTTCTTTATTTTATATTTCTTTTACTATATCGTTTAATTTTTTGTATATCATCATTATTGTTTTGTATTGTTTATTTGTCCTTCTTCATACGTATTTAATTTTCATCTATTATATAAGGTACCGTAACTATTGCTATATTTCTTCTTTTAAGAAGAATGGTTTTAATCAATAATGCAGTTTGATTGTGCAAAATATTTCCCCACCATTTAGTAACTACAAATTGTGGGAGTACAACAGTTATTGTATCCTTAGGTCCCGCAGAATACTCTTCAGAATCTATAAACTTTGCAAGAGGTTTTATAATGCTTCTATAAGGAGATTTTTTAACTATTATAGGTATACCTATATTATATTCATTCCATTTCTTTAAAAGTTTATTAGTGACCTCATCATCTACAGAAACATGAAATACTATTATATTCTCAGATATAGTTCTAGCATAATTTAAAGCTTTCAGGAAAGATTTATTTAAGGTATCTATAGGTACTATTACATACCTCTTTTGTCCCTCAAAACTTACCTTCTCATATTTTCTCAGTTCATCCATGGAAAGCCTCAGCTGCTGTGCAACTTTTAAGTAATGTCTTTTTATTTTTTCCATAGTATATACAATTATAGGTATAAGTATGAAAACTACCCATGCACCACGGGTAAACCTGGTAACTCCTATAATAATAGTTGTAACAAAAGTTAACACTCCACCTAATCCATTTATAAATGCCTTGTGTTTCCATCCATTTATTTTAATTTTAGTCCATCTTTTGAACATACCGCACTGAGATAAAGTAAATGATATAAACACTCCTACAGCATAAAGTCCTAGCAAGTAGTGAGTATCTCCCTTAAATATTACAACTAATATAGCAGCTAGCAAACCAAGCATTATTATACCATTAGAGTAATTAAGTCTTTTACCACGTTTTGCAAACTGTCTTGGGGCATATCCATCTTTAGCCATAAGAGCAAGCAACAGCGGAAGTCCTGCAAAAGCAGTGTTACACGCCATAACAAGTATAACAGCTGTAGCTGCCTGAATTATATAAAATAAAACTCCTCCATTAAATACCTGCCACGAAATCTGAGCAACTACAGTTACATTAGAACTTGGAACAGCATGATAAAGTGCAGCCAAATAGGAAATTCCACCAAACATTAAAAGTACTATAAAAGCTAAAAGCATTAATACAATCTTAGCATTTTTCTGTGATGGCTCCCTAAAGTTTGGGACTCCATTACTTACAGCTTCTACACCTGTTAAAGCTGTACATCCTGCTGCAAAAGCCTTTAAAAATAGGAATATGGTTATAGTTCCAGAAACATCTGGTATCTTATAACTGGATTTAGGTACATATCCCATAAAATTTATTTTTATTACCCCCCATATAAGCATAACTAATATTAAAAATATAAATATATAGGTTGGAACTCCAAATACCTTCGAAGATTCTCTTATTCCTTTTAAATTTCCAATTACTAAAATTGTTATAAGTGCTAAAGTAATAGTAACTGTGTGTGGAAGCAAGGATGGTATTGCTGAAGTTATAGCTGCAGTTCCTGCCGAAGCACTTACTGCTACAGTCAATATATAATCAATAATTAAAGAAGCACCTGCTACAAGACCAGCGGTTGTCCCTAAATTATCCGTTGCTACAATATAAGAACCTCCACCAGCTGGATAGGCATCTATAGTTTGTCTATATGAAAATATAAGCATAAACAGCAAAAATATAATACATAGCGAAGCATAGAGCATATATCTATAGGACAAAAGACCCATAACCGGCATAAGTATCAATAATATTTCTTCTCCAGCATAAGCCACAGAGGAAATAGCATCACTTGACATTATTGGCAGTCCCCAAAATACATTGAACTTTTCACCTTTTAATTCTTCAGTTTTTAAGCTTTTACCTATAATTGCATTTGAGACATTTCCTAAATTTAAATTCATTTTTAACACCTCCTAAACGTAAATTGAATATATTAATAAACTCCTTGCCAAAAGCTAATTTCTTAATTTCGATTTTATTATATTACCACCTTGAACATAAATTTTGAGTTAAGATTGTACTTGCCTGTATAAAGATTCTATAAAGATTTTATTTTAAAGTGCATGAATACATTTTCACAATCTTATTTCATCTCGAACTTAAAGAAGACTTAAGCTTTCGCAGATATTTTTTATCCATGGGAATATAAAATAAAAGAACTGATGCACTAATTAATTAGTATATCAGTCCTTTTAAGACGTATATATGTTTTTAAATAATCAATAATTGATAGTGTAAAGTTGAAAATTATCTTTCTTCCCTTGAATATGAAATACCTAAAGCTTTAGGCATAGCTGAAGGTCTACTTTTAGTTTCTCTGGTTGTAAAGATTAGAACTACAAAAGTAAAAATATAAGGAAGCATTTGTAGTATGTATGTAGGAATAACAAAACCAAAAGCTTGAAGGTGAAGTCCCAGTGAACTTATAATTCCAAAAATGTAAGCTCCTACTACAGCACGAATTGGATCCCACAATGCAAATATCACAAGAGCTATGGCAATCCATCCCCGCCCTGCTGTCATATTTTCACTCCATGAAGGAGAATAAGCAAGAGATATATAGGCACCTCCTGCCCCGGACAGCATACCACCTAAAATAACACATATATATCTTACCAAAAAAATATTTATTCCTGCAGCATCTGCAGCACCAGGATTTTCTCCAGCGGCCCTTACTATAAGTCCCGATTTAGTTTTATAAAGCACAAACCAAATTACAAAAACCAATATAAAACTCAAATACACCAAAAGATCATTTTTGAAAAGTATTGTTCCTATTACTGGTATTTTACTTAAAAGTGGAATATCTATAGCTTTAAATGAAGCAGCTGGAAGCGCTCCTATGTAAGATTTCCCAAGGTATGCACTAAGTCCCGTTCCAAATATAGTAAGTGCCACACCACTAGCTACCTGATTGGCTTTTAACTTTATAGTGAGAACAGCATGAAAAAATGCTAAAGCCGCACCAGCTGTAATCCCTGCTATAAATCCCAACCATTGATTTTTAGTATGAATGCTAACTATAAATCCTGTCACAGCACCTACAAGCATCATGCCTTCTACACCTAAATTCATTACTCCTGCTCTCTCTGATATAAGTTCTCCAAGACAAGCATATAATAAAGGCGTTCCTGCAATAACTCCCGCTGCAAACACTGAAATTATAAAAGTACTATTCATGTTATCAAGCTTCCTTTCTCACTAATTTATACTTGAGTAATATTTCGCTCCCCAGTACGAAAAGTAATATGGCACCTTGAAACATTAGAACCATACTTAACGAAAAGCCTGATGTCTGCAAATTATATCCTCCTACAAAAAGGCCTCCCATAAAGAAAGAAACTATAACTATTCCCAAAGGACTAAGTCTTGCCAGAAGTGCAATTATAACTGCTGTATATCCATATCCAGGTGATATATTCTGTTGAAGTTTATGAATAGCTCCTGATACCTCTACCATTCCTGCAATTCCCGCAATTCCTCCACTTATAAACATAACAATTAAAATATTTCGAACATAATTCATACCTGCATAGATGGCGGTACTTTTATTACCACCGCTTACCCGTATCTCATACCCCCATCTAGAATACTTTAAAACAATAAACATCAACACTGATATTCCTATTCCAATAAATAGCCCTATATTTATATCTGTATTACCAAAGGAAGTTAAAGTTGCACTTTTAGAAAAAGTGGCACTTACGGGGAAATTTTTGCCCTTTGGATCTTTCCAAGGGCCAAATACCAGGTATTGAACCCATAATATAGCTATATAATTGAGAAGTAATGTAGTTATAGTTTCATTTATATTTAAAAACGCCTTTGGAATTGCTGCAACCATTGACCATAATCCACCTGCTATAAAACCTGCTATCATCATAAATGGCAGCAATTCATAGGCAGGCATGTTTGGAAAAGATAGTGCAGCCCAAGAAGCTCCAAAAGCTCCCATGAAAAACTGACCTTCAGCACCTATATTCCAGAGCTGCATACGAAAAGCCAGTGATACTCCAAGAGAAGTAAGCATAAGTGGTATAGATTTCGCTACAGTTTCTGAAATCCCATAAGTTGAACCAAAAGCACCAGAAAATATTTGGGAACATACATCTATAGGATCATTTCCAGTAATAGCAATGATAATAGCTGAAAATGCAATTCCACCAATTACAGATATAATAGAAACCATTACCTTTTTCATCATAGAACAGGAGTCCGTTTTTTTTAGTTTCCATCCTTTAAACACGTCAATCACTGTAATTCTCCTTTCTACTTCCAGACATCATTAGTCCAATAGATTCCATAGTGACCTCAGATGAATCTACTATTCCCATAATAGAGCCCTCATGCAAGACACATATTCTATCTGAAAGCTGTATTAAATCTTCCAGTTCTTCGGAAATGAGAAGAATTGCCCTACCTTTATTTCTTTCATCTATTAAAAGCTTTTTTATATATTCCGAGGCACCTATATCAAGTCCTCTAAAAGGGTATGCCAAAACAATAAGATTTGGATCTGACTGTATTTCTCTAGCTAAAAGAAGTTTTTGCATATTTCCCCCTGACATAGTTTTCACAGGAGTATTCAAAGAAGCTATCTTGATATGAAATTTTTTTATTATATTAACTGTGTTATCATACACTTTTCTCCAGTTAATATGATATCCTGGCATCTTTCGATAATTTTCAAGTATCATGTTTTCGCAAGCATTCATGTCAGCTACAAGACCTACAGTCATCCTATCTTCTGGTACATAACTTATTCCCTTATCTATAAATTTTCTTCTACTTTCATTTATACAATTTGCTTCATTTAAAAATATGTTTCCTTTTTTTATTGGTGTCAAACCTGAAATAACTTCTGCTAGTTCCTTCTGACCATTGTCATCAATACCTGCAACTCCAAATATTTCTCCTTCATGTACGCTAAATGATATATTTCTTAGTTTTACAGATCCACTTTTATCTTCTGAACACACATCTTTCAATTCCAAAATTTTCTTTCCATTTGATACTGTTCTTTTACTAGAAATATGTACTATATTTTCGCCTACCATCATTTTCGCCATATCTTTTTCTTCAACATCTTTTGTATTAAAAGTACCCATGGATTTTCCATCACGCAGCACTGTAATTCTATTAGTATTTTCCATTACTTCTCTCATTTTATGTGATATCACTATAATGGATTTTCCCTTTTTAGCTAAAATACCTAGTGTTTTATAAAGTACTTCCCCTTCCTTAGGGGTAAGTACTGCTGTAGGTTCATCCATTATAAGTATTTTTGCACCATACATAAGTACTTTTACAATCTCAACCTTTTGTTGTTCTCCTACTGTAAGTTGCCATATTTTAGCTTTAGGATTTACATAAAGTCCATATTCTTGAGCACTTTTTTCAATTTCATCTTCAATATGTTTTTTATTATAAATTTGTTTTAAATTTCTAAGTCCTAACATTATGTTTTCTGCCACAGTAAAAGCTCTTACTAACTTAAAATGCTGATGCACCATACCTATGCCACAAGCTATGGCATCTTTAGGAGAGTTGAATTCAACATTTTTCCCATTTATCTCTATTTCACCGCTATCTGGTTTATATAGACCCGTTAATATATTCATAAGGGTGCTTTTGCCTGCTCCATTCTCACCTAAAAGAGCATGAATTTCTCCAGCATTTAATGAGAATGAGATTTTATCATTAACTGCTATTCCTGAAAACTCTTTTGAAATATTAGTCATTTCAACTATAGGTTGTTTCTCCATGTTATCACTCCCAACCTTTAAAGTTTACATACCGACTCATTTAAAAGTCGGTATGTAAACATAATCTATTCTATTTAGAAATTGTTCCTTCAACGCCCTTTACAAACCAGTTAATAGAAAGCATTTGCTCATCAGTAAGTTTCTGTCCTTTAGCAACCTTTAAGTTACCAGCTTGATCATATATTGGCCCTTCAAATACATTTAACTTATTATCTATAATGTTCTGCCTCTGTTTTGAAATAAGTGTTTTTACATCATCTTTTACCATTGGACCAAAAGGACCTATATCAACTATTGAACCATCCTTAATTCCACCCCAGTATTGTCCAGATTTCCAGGTACCATTAGCTACAGCTTTAACAGTCTTGACATAATAAGGTCCCCAATTCCATATTGATCCTCCAAGTACTGCCTTTGGAGCTTTTGACCTCATATCAGAACTAAAACCAATTCCATATACCCCTCTTTCCTGGGCAGCCTGCATTACAGTAGTAGAATCAAGATGCATTGCAAGTACATCGGCCCCTGCATCTATCAAACTATTAGTTGCAGTTTTTTCAGTAGCAGGATCACTCCATGAATTAGTATAAACTACTTTAACTTTTACCTTTGGATTTACTGATTGTGCTCCCAAAGTAAAGGCATCAATATTCCTTACAATTTCAGGTATTGAAAATGGAGCCACAAATCCAATTACATTACTCTTTGTATTCTTACCTGCAAGAATACCCGCAAGATATCTTCCCTCATAATCACGTCCAGCATATGTTCCTAGATTGTTTGACGTTTTGTATCCAGTACAATGCATGAAAACTACATTTGGAAATTTTTTTGCTACATTAACCATATAATCCATGTATCCATAAGTTGTTCCAAATATAACTTTGTTACCTTTTTGGGCAAGCTGCGTAAATACTTTCTCTGAGTCTGCTGTTTCAGGTACATTGTCCACATATGTTACTTCTGCATTTGGCATATTAGCAGCTAGATACTTTCTTCCTTGATCCTGAGCATAATTCCATCCAGTATCTCCTATAGGCCCTTCATAAACAAAAGCTACTTTAATCTTTTTATTGTCAGAAGTTGCTTTTTTGTTACTCTGACATCCTACTATCATAGTGGATAGTACAAAAGTAGTACATAATAAAATTAAACTAACCTTCCTTATTTTCTTCATAATACTTTCCCCCTATTTTAATGTTAGTATAAAATTTTTACATTATTTACTTAATTTCTATATTTTTTATGCCATCAAAAATATAGATTATAACCTTTATTTAATATGAAAATAAGGCCAAGCTTTATTTAATCTAATAAAGATTGACCTTATTTTCATGTACTCAGTCAATTAGTATCTTCGTTTTAATAAAAAGTGGATACATTTACATGATTTTATAATATTCTTTTTTGGCTTTTTCGTCAACATATAGTGAAATAATTCTCAAACTATTTTACTATAGCTGAACTGACTATACTCTTAAAGTTTTCTATCTTTAAACCAAATCTCCCAATAAACAATCCGTCAATATCTTTTTGTTTCATGAGCAATTTAGAACTTTCAGGACTAACAGACCCTCCATATATAATTCTTATAGAATTTCCAACTTCCTCTCCATATTCATTTATTATAAGATTTCTCATAAATTCATGCATATTTTGAACATACTCCGGACTTGCCGCCTGCTGCTTTCCTATTGCCCAGACCGGCTCATAAGCTAGTATGACTTTTTTCATTTCCTCTCTGCTTAAACCGTCCAGAGCCCATAATATTTGAGTTTTTAACCTTATATTTTGAAATTCACTGTCTAGATCATCTTGGGTTTCCCCGATGCAAACTATAGGTACAAAGCCATATTTAAAACTAAGCTTTACTTTTTTATTCACTATTTCATCTGTTTCATTAAAAAACTTTCTTCGCTCAGCATGTCCAATTTCTGTATACTGGCATTTTAAATCCTTTAATACTTGAGGTGGTACTTCCCCTGTATAAGCTCCTTTTTCTGCAAAACACATATTTTGAGCTCCCCATCCAATCTTGCTTCCTTCTAAAATATCTTTTAGAAAGCTTATCATTGGAAATGTAGGTAATATAAATATTTCTACCGAATCCATATTTCCTAAATTATCTTTTATCTGTTTGGCTAAATCCACACCATCTTTTATGGAATTGACATGCATTTTCCAGCTTGTTCCTATAATCTTTTTTCTCATACAAATTACCTCCAAATTTACTACACACAGCTTCTACTCTTTGTCTTACATTCCTCTTCATAAAAAATTCTATTTACAATTTTAATTGCAGTTGTATCATCTCCTGTAAGTCCTCCCTTACCTACCACAGTCATTCCATTAAATTTGCTTCCTATTAATCTTCCCAAATCCGATTGTGGAATAACATAGTCAATAAGTTCTATTCCATCCACTCCAAGTGAAGCACAAACATACACCATAACATCTCCACCTGTCATATAAAGACCTACTATCTTTTCTTTCATTTTATCAAGAATTCTTCGTGTAATTTCTCCTATTCCCAAATTTATGTTATCCGCAGCTTCTTCAGAGGATATTCCGTACTTTTTACCTTCTTCCTTTAAATTAAGGACATCACCGCTTAAAGCTGTCTCTAACATTATTACCCTAGGTATATTACTTTCATTTAAAATATTTACAACCTTTTCACTTACCCTTTTTATTTCCAAATCTGAAACCTTTCCACCGCCTAATAAAAGTGGTGCTTTTACTGAAACCTGACAGGTACCAGGAACATCCCTAAGCACTTTCATTTGTGAAACAGTAACTGATGATGCACTTCCTGCTGCAACTAAAACTGTGCCATTACCATAAAATTCATTATCTTTTGTTTCCATTTTAACAGATTTCTTTATTACATTGGGATTAAATTTTTTAGCTCTAGCAAGTTGTTCTGTAAAGGGACCCGGGTCAACTGCAAGTACATTCCAATCAAGTTCTGTAACAGCGCAAGCTGCCATACTTACATCTTCTAAAGAAATTGCATCAACTAATAAAACTTCTGCTCCTTTATTTCTACTTTCAGTTAGTACTTTTTTAAGATTTTCTTTTCCTTTAAGCAATTCATCTAAGCCTACATGGCTTACTTTTCTCTTAGTTTGCTTAGCTATAAGCCTTGGAACATACGAATCTGTTACAGGAGTTCTAACATCTTTTGCTACTGGAGTTTTAGATAATGGTACCCCATTAATTATAGAATATCCTCCAACCATAATACGATTTGATTGGGGCATAGAAGGAATCATGACTGCAACAGTATCTGATCCTAATTCATCAAGCATAGCATCAATTTCAGTGCCTATATTTCCACGTAAAGTAGTATCTATTCTTTTAGAAAATTGCCTAATACCCATACGTTTCAAATTTAAAGTAGCAATTTTTACTTTTTCCTTAGCTTTTTCTTTAGTTATACCACGACTATTAGTACTTACAATAATTGCTTCATGGTTTAAATTACAATTATCTGACATCGAACAATTTTCGTTAAAAAGCGCAGCAGTAGTAATTCCTGATCTTGCAAGCAATACTCCAACAGTGGTAGCACCTGTCAAATCATCAGCTACAGCACCTATAATTGCCATTTCCTTCACTCCCCTTTGTGTAACACTGATACAAATAATTTTGTAACATTTAATAAATTGCAAGTCTAATTTTGAACAGGTTCATCTAATGTTAATATTATTAAGAAAGCTGCAAACAGAAGTACTGCAAAATATACGAAAGCTAAATTGTAGTTGCCAAATATGTCAAGCAGAACTCCTATAATCATTGGTGCAAAGAATCCACCTAGGTTACCACCACTATTAACTACTGAAATAGCAACAGAATAAGTTTCTCCTGACGTCAATCCCATTAAGTATGACGTAAATGCTGGCCACCCTATGTTTAAACATAATCCAGTTATACATAAGCATAAAGATACCAAAGTTACATTTTCAGGTAAATTAATAAGTACAATCATCATTACTGCTGTAGTTAAAGCTGTTATAAGCATAGTTGGCTTACGTCTTTTTAAGAATAATCTATCTGAAATAACTCCACCTAGAAGTGCTCCAATAAGTCCTCCAACACTAGGGGCAGAAGCAACAAATCCCATCTTTATAAATGAATAATGTTTAGCAACAACTAAATATGATGGAATCCAGGTTAACATTCCATATAATACATTATTCATACAAAAATAAGCTAATGTATCTCCCCATATATTCCACGATTTAAATACTTTCTTACTAGTATCTACTTTATTTACCTTCCTATATTTAATAAACTTGTCAATCCATCCTAAGGATCTATCTTTATATACTGAAGTAGCTTCTGTTTGTGAAACTTCACCTTGACGAATATATTGAAGTTCAGATTTAGATACAAACTTATCTTCTTCAGGTTTTGTCCTTACTACAAAATACCATATAGCAGCCATGAATAATCCAGGAATTGCAAACCAGAAAAATATACTTCTCCAACCATAATTTGTAGCAATCCAAACAGCAATAGTTGGTACTAAAATTGGGGCAAGTTGTGTAGATGCAATATATATACCTGTAGCTGTAGCCTTTTCTTTTGCTGGAAACCAGTTATTAATAGTAGATGTCATACCTACTGGAGCGGGTCCTTCTGCTAAGCCTAATCCTAAACGATACAATATTAAATGCACTGTATTTGAAACTGTACCAAGTAGATAAGTAAATCCTGAAAATCCTACAATAGCTGCAGAAACAATTCCTCTTGTTCCACGTTTTTTAATTGCAAAACCAGCTGGGATTTGAGAAAAAGCATATCCTAAGAAAAAGAAACTTGATATAGCTCCAGATACAAAATTGTTAATATGAAATTCCTTTTTTATGAAAGGTAATGCTATACCTATGTTGGATCTATCTGCCATATTGATAAAATAACTAACAAAAATAATAAATAGAATTATCCATCTATAATTAGTCCTTTTTTGAGAGTTCAGGGTATTATCAACCATATTCTGATTTTGATTCATTATTTCCCCTCCTTAAATTTATATATTTTTGAATGTTGAATGTAAATATAAATGAGTTATAATATATATTGAATGTACATTATTTATATATAATTTCACCTTTTGCTTGATTTATTTTTGGCGTATACATCAAACAAAGGGTGCTAATTATTTTGTGATTTAAAACGTATACATATTATTTTAAAACAAATTAAAAACCTCTACATAAATATTATGCAAGTTTTAACTTTTATAATATTTAAGCGTTCTTCATCATTTTACTATATTCAGCTGCTAATCTAGTAGATTCCATCATACTTACATGACCCGCTATTCCTTTTCCTGCAATATCAAAAGCAGTACCATGATCAACTGAACTTCTGATAAATGGAAGTCCTAATGTAAGGGTAATAGATTTTTCAAAGTCTAATGTCTTACAAGCTATATGTCCCTGATCATGATAAAGAGATAAAATTGCATCATATCTTCCAAGTAAGCCTAAATGAAATACTGAGTCAGCAGGTACTGGACCTACCGCATTTATTCCCATTTCTTTAGCTGCTTCTACTGCTGGAATCAATTGTTCTCCTTCCTCCGTTCCAAACAATCCATTATCTGAACCATGAGGATTTAATGCTGCTACAGCAATCTTAGGATTTTTAAGTTTTAATTTTTTCAATTCCTTATCAATGTTAACAACAAACTCTAAAACCTTCTCTTTTGAAGCATAGTCACAAGCATCCCTAAGTGCAATATGACGACTTACAAAAAATACTCTTAGGTTACGTACTGAAAACATAGTAAGTGCATACTCTGAATTAGTAAGTCCTTGATATATTTCTGTCTGGCCTATGTATTTTACTCCAGCTATTCTTATTGCCTCTTTATTAATAGGAGCTGTGGAAACAGCATCAATTTCCTTATTTAATCCAAGTTCAATAGATTTTTTAATGTAAGCATAAGACATTTCTCCAGCTTTAGCTTGGACTTTACCTAACTCTATAGAGTCACAATCACAATTTTCAGGTTCTAAAACATCCATCGTTCCCAATTCATATAATGCTTCTTTAGGAGATGTAATTTTATTAATTTTTGTTTTTATTCCAAGAATAGAAACAATTTTTTCAATTATTTTAACAGTTCCAATTACAAAAGGTTTACAAGTATTATATATTTCTTCTTCTTGTAATGTTTTAACTACAATCTCCGGTCCTACTCCTGCTGGATCTCCCATGGTTATAGCTACAACAGGCTTCTCTTGTTCTGAACTCATTATAATCGCTTCCTTTCATTTATTTATCTTTATAGTATCATCTATAGGGCTAGTTTCCAAATATATAATCACCTTTTATATTTTATTTATATATATATATATTAGCATTTACTTTTGTTTTCTTTTATTTTCTTTTATTTTTATCTAATTTAAGATACTAAAAGCTTAATAAATTCATAATGTTGTACATTTATTTTATTGTATATCTTTATTTATTCTAAAAGATAACGCCTTCTAAGTTATGAATCACTAGGAAATCTGTTAATAAATATCAGGTGAAATTGAAACTCCATCTGATGTCAAAAAAACTGTTTATCATATTTTATCGAAATGTATAAAATAGCAATTAAATGAAAACAAACAAAAACAAATGAAAAATAAACTACTAATGAAATAAATAAGTATAATGGTTGAATGGTACATTTGGAGAGAAATCTTTTAAATGATACTATAATCATAAATATTAGATATTTACTCATTGTATAAATAGTAAAATTGCAGAAAGGATTTGATTTATTATGAAAATTGCTATAGGCTGTGATCAAAATGGATATGCTTTGAAATTAGAGTTAATAAAATTTTTAAAAGAAAAAAATATTGAACATATAGACTTTGGATGTGGTGAAGGTGAAACAATATACTACCCTAAAGTAGCTTTAAAAGTAAGCGAAGAAGTAGCAAAAGGAAACTTTGATAGAGGTATATTAATTTGTGGAACTGGTATAGGAATGGCAATAACAGCTAATAAGGTTCCTGGGATAAGGGCTGCAGTATGCCATGATATCTACTCTGCTGAAAGAGCTCAAAAAAGTAATAATGCACAAATTGCTACATTCGGTGCAGAAGTAATAGGTCCTTCTCTTGCTAAATACCTGTTAAATATATGGCTCAACTGTGAATTTAAAGATGGAAGATCAACTCCAAAAGTTGAATTAATCAATGAAATAGATGAGAATTTTAGAAAGAAAATATGATCAATTTGTGGTAGAATAATTGTGTAAATCATAATTTTATATAAATATAACAGGAGGTAATAAGTATGAAATTATTTATAGATACCGCTAATGTAGAAGAAATAAGAAAAGCCAATGAAATGGGTGTAATTTGCGGAGTTACTACTAATCCTTCTTTAATTGCAAAAGAAGGTAGAGACTTTAAGGAAGTAGTAAAAGAAATAACTACTATTGTAGACGGCCCAATAAGCGCTGAAGTAATAAGCTTAGAATCTGAAAAAATGGTAGAAGAAGCAAGAGAACTTGTAAAAATACACAAAAATATAGTAATAAAAATTCCTATGACTATAGAAGGCTTAAAAGCCGTAAAAGTTCTTTCAAAAGAAAATATAAAAACTAATGTAACATTGATATTTTCACCAGGACAAGCTCTTTTAGCTGCAAGAGCTGGTGCAACTTATGTAAGTCCTTTTTTAGGAAGGCTAGATGATATTGGAATGAACGGAATTGAATTAGTTGAACAAATATCTGCTATTTTTAAAATTCATGATATAAAAACAGAAATTATATCAGCCAGCATTAGAGGTCCTCTTCACGTTATAAATGCTGCAAAAGCAGGATCAGATATCGCTACAGTCCCATATAAAGTATTAATACAAATGACTAAACATCCATTAACCGATATAGGAATTCAAAGATTTTTAGATGATTGGAAAACAGTACCTAATAAATAATATATTTAAAATTAATAGTTAATGTACATTTTTTGCGACAGCTAAAAATCATCTTTCATTATTAATTTTTAACTTGTGAAGCTTTGCTTCGCAAGTTTTTTATTAAGTCAAAATTTTATATGTTCAAAAGTTGAATTATAAATAAAAAATTAAGCCGTAAATAAATACAGCTCAATTTTTTATTCATCTTCTTTTGGAGCTACTATCACATTTATACCGTATTTTCTATATTTATCAAGCACATTCGTTGGTGAATTAAAATCAGTAATTATAGTATCTAGTTTTTTCGAATCTGCAAAACTAGAAATTGAACTAACTTCCAACTTTGAAGAGTCTAATAAAGCTACAACTTTTTTACTCCTAGATATAAGAAACTTTTTAAGTTCCCCTTCATATATATTAAATTCTGTAAGTCCCTCTTCTAAAGTAAATCCTCTCGCAGATACAAAAGCTACATCTGCATTTATCTGGGAAATTAAATTCTTACCTAAAAGACCTTCTAGTGCACCAGATTTTGGTCTAACCACTCCTCCAACAAGAATTACGTTTATGTTGTTATTATCTTTAAGTTCTAACGCAGTATATATTCCACTAGTTATCACTGTAATTCTAAGATCAGTCTTGTTTAAATACTTGGCAAGGGAAATAGCTGTTGAACTGGCATCTATTATTAGACACTGCCCATTTTTTATAAAATCACAAGCACTCTTACCAATAGCATTTTTTTCAATTTGATTTTTGCTTTTTCTACTAGGGAAACTTAGATCCCTCTGTATAGCCTCAGGTAATATGGCCCCTCCATGAATTCTCTTTATAAGGCCATCCTTTTCTAACTTGTTTAAATCATTTCTTATAGTACATGCAGAAACATCTATTAACCTACTTAAATCCTGGGTAGTTACTTTTTTATTCTTATACAATAAATCCAATATTTTATTGTGTCTTTCAAAAGCAAGCATTAATTAGCCTTCTTTCCTTATTTACTAAATCAATTTTAACTTTAATATCTATATACAAAGCTATTTTATAATAAAATACGATGTATCTTACAAACCCCCATAGTACTAATTTATCATAATATATGAAAGTAATAAAATTTTAAATATAACTATTTATTATTATTTTTATAACATATATCGAATTTTTATTTATTTATTTTTATTTTCACTTATTTTCAGTATTTATCATTTTATAGTTAAAAAATCCTCTTATAATACTATACTAAATATACTCTATAAGCTATATTATAACATTTGATATAATTTGACATCAACGAAAAATACGTATATTATAATTATTAATATGATTTACGAATATTTAGAATTTATATAAAACAAGGGGTGAAAATTATGAATAATGCGTCACAATTTCATAAAGAGGGATTTAATTGCGCAGAATCTATAATCAAGGCTTTTAACAGAGACAACAATTTAAACATTCCTGTCTCAATTGCAAGTCCATTTGGGCTTGGTATGGCCGTACAAAGTACTTGCGGTGCTGTTACTGGAGCACTTATGGCTATGGGTTCCGTAAAAGGAAGAAACGAATCTTCTGTACAAAATGAATCTAGAAAGATTGCAAAAGAAATAATGAACAAAGTAACAGAAAAGTATGGAACTTTTGAATGCTCTAAATTAAAACAAAAAGGTGTATCTTGTGATGAGATAATAGATTATACTTATGAAATTCTCAAAGATTATGCAAAATAATAGTAATTAATAACTACTTTAATACATTATAACTTATTAAAAGTTTGTACTATCAGTAAAACATATACTGATAGTACAAACTTTTAATTATGTTTAAAAGCTTTTTTAATCTGTTACTTACTCACACTTCTTTACCATATCAGCAATGGAATAATCTGATGAGTTTGTTATTGCCTTCACATTTCTTTGAAATCGTTCATATCTAAAACAACAGTAATCAAGAAAATCATCTCCGCTGTAGTGTCTAATCATAGCCCATACCATCCAAAGTAAATCCTGTGCTACCATATAACTTTTTATCTTTACCATTTCTTCATGTGACGGAAATTGGCCGTAGTAGTCAACAAGAAGATATTGAATTGCTTCTTCGGTTAATCTGGATTCAAGAATGTATGAAGCCACATCCCAACTTGGATCATTCATTCCAGAATATTCCCAATCTATAAGGTAGGTCTTTCCTTTACCATCAACAAGAAAGTTTTCAGGAACTGTGTCATTATGGCATGGAACAGAAATTATTTTTTTAATATTCTTTTCCATAAAATCAAGTAATTGTTTTTTTAATGTAGCATAGTCAAAGAAAAAATCACCATTAAGCTTTTGAATTATACTTTCATATTTATTTAACTCCATCTGCCAATTAAATGAATTAGAAAAACACTTTTTGCTAGAGTGAGTTTTTTTCATAAGAGTAGAAACAGATCTCAAAGTTGCAGGAGAACATGGATCCGCTTGAGCAATATTTTTGCTATTTTCAATATATGCGCTAATTTTAATTCCGCTATCCTCATCAAAATAAATACACTCAGAATTCAAACCAAGTTCTGCTGCTATTTTATCATTAACACTTTCAATTTTACGATCAATCATCAGATTGGTCATAGCACCCGGTTGTCGGACAACATACTGTTTTCCATTGATATTCATAATATAGTTGTAATTGGTAAGTCCACCTGCAAAACGAGATTTATCAAACATTATACTGTCATCGTTAAAAACAAGACACAGCTTTTTTTGTACTAATTCTTCCATCTTCATATATAATCCACCACACATATTTCAATCTTTTGTTTTGTCAATAAAAAACACAAGCAGCCAACTAACACCGGTTTGTAACTTTCTGACGATACCAATTCTGAAGTTAATTATAACAATAATACTCCCAAAAATCAACATATTGCTTTCTACAACATATTGCTTTCTACAACATATTGCTTTCTATTAGAAGCTTTATTAAATATTTCACACCTTTTTTACAAATTATATATATTCTAATGTCACTATTAATTGTAACTTTAAAAAAGTGCTATATCAAATTATATCTTAAAGTAGATATTATTCAATAAAAACAACATTGTACCATATTAATTTCTAACTGGATACAATAGTGCTAAAACTATATATTGAATTTACAATATACTATCCGCTTTATATGCTACCATGGAAAGTAATAGTTGCGAAAGCATTTATTAAAAAAATAACAAAGTTTATTAAAAATCTGTAAAAAGTAATTGTAGAAAAAATAGGAGGGAAAATCATGGAAGACAAGTTTGAAAACTTTAATTTGAAATCCAAGATTTATTTTAATAGGGAATCTATACAACTTTTAGAACAGGTAACTGGCTCTAGAGCATTTATTGTTGCAGATGCTATTATGGGAAAACTTGGATATCTTCAAAAAGTTATAGATTACCTAAGTAAAGCTGGAATAAGTTCCGTTGTTTTTACGGGAGTACACCCTGATCCAGATGTCAATGTAATTGCAGATGCAATGAAATTGTACAACAAAAGCGATGCAGATGTTCTCGTTGCACTAGGTGGAGGCTCTAGCATTGATACCGCCAAAGGAATAATGTATTTTGCATGTAATTTAGGAAAAGCAATGGGTAAGGAAATGAAAAAGCCCCTGTTTATTGCAATTCCATCAACAAGTGGGACGGGCTCTGAGGTAACAAACTTTACTGTTATTACTTCTCAGAAAGAAAAGGTATGCATTGTAGATGATTTTATCGCACCAGACGTCGCAATACTTGACTCTAGTTGTATTGATGGTCTGCCTCAACGTATTGTAGCAGATACTGGTATAGATGTTCTAGTTCATTCTATTGAAGCCTATGTTTCCAAAAAGGCAACTGACTTTACAGACGCTCTTGCTGAAAAAGCGGTTAAATTGATTTTTGAAAATCTTCCAATAATTTATCAAGATAGTAAAAATTCTGAAGCTCGAGATCATGTTCAAAATGCTTCCTGTATAGCAGGAATAGCATTTACAAATGCTGGTCTTGGAATTAATCACAGCTTAGCTCATGCTATGGGCGGAGCTTTCCACATTCCTCACGGCCGATCCAACGCGCTTTTACTTAATGCAGTAATGGAATACAACGCTAGTTTAGTAGGAAGTGCAAACGATCATGCTATGGAAAAATACGCAAAACTAGCATCAGTTCTACACCTTCCAGCTCGAACAACTCGTGAAGGTGCTGTAAGTTTTATGGAAGCTGTAGATAAATTAATAAAATCCCTAGGTGTTGAAGATAATATTCGAGCTCTTGGCATTAAAGAAGATGAGTTTCAAGGTGCTCTAAATCAAATGGCAGAAACGGCACTGCAAGACAGATGCACTCCAACTAATCCTAGAAAACCTTCTAAAGAAGAACTAATACATATTTATCAAAAATGTTATTAGTAAGTATCTCAACTTTCGCAATTTAAAAAATTACAATGTAATTTTTTAGTTAATAGTTAAGAATGAAGAATTAACAGCTAAAAATCATCTTTCACTATTAATTCTTCATTATTAATTTTTAACTTGGGAAGCTTTGCTTCGCAAGTTTTTTAAATTATGTCTTAGTGCTTATAGTAAAAAATAATTTATTACTTAAAATTAGGAAAAATTGGAATTTAAAAGTCCTATATTTACCTTCTTTTTTTGACAATATATGACAAAGAACTGTGAAAAAATATAAAATATTGTTTACTTTTATATTTTTATATAATATAATATAAAAAAAAGAATACACTAAGGTCTAACTAATTTCTTTTTTTAAGTATAAACTATAGGCAGGAGACGGGTGTTATAAGGATGAATAAAACTGATAATCCACTTAAAAAATTTATAACCTCAAAGTTATATAGCCGCTATAGTGGTATTTTATCCCTATCAGATGTACCTTTGTTTTTGGTAGATACAAATGGGGATATTTTACTTGAATTTATTCCATCCCCAGATTTTTGTACTCATGTATGTCAGGAAAGAGAGTCTCATGTATGTCCTGACTACCAATGTCAATTACAATCTGGCAAGGAAGGTAGATTTGTATGCCGACATGGTCTGGAAAATATGATTTTTCCGATCACAGTAGACAATAAAACTGTAGGTTATATGGCTGGTATACAAGTATATTTGAAGGATAATGAATACAAAAAGTATATGATTAAGGTCCAGTCTCCCAAAGAGGCTAAAACTGAAGAACTAGAGTTTATCGCCAAGTCGATTTTCTCACTAAAATCTGTAGAATCAAATAAAATTAAAGTATACGAGCGATTATGCTGCGAAATTGCTAAAAACATTTCTCTTGATTTATCAGAAAGCACTAAGCTGTCCCATCAGGATGTGAAAAGGTTGTCAATTGAAAAGGAAATATTAGAGAAAAAAATCATTGATCTAGAATCAAAAAATATGTCTCTAGTTGTTAATCCTCATTTTTTGTTTAACACTTTAAATTGTATTGCCCGTGTAGCTTATTTTGAGCATTCTAGTGAAACAGAAGAGCTTATTTATTGTCTTTCTGATTTGCTGCGGTATAATTTAAAGCAGGGTAACCAACTTCACACCATCGGTGCTGAAATTAATAATATTGAGAAATATTTATATATTCAAAAAGTAAGATTTAAAACTCGTCTGGAATATGATATTAATATCTCAGAAGATCTTAAGTCTTATAGAATTCTCAATATGATCATTCAACCTATTGTTGAAAACTCTGTAATTCATGGAATAACTCCAAGGCGAGATGGAGGCAAAATAAGTATTTATGCAGAAAAATATAAAGAGGAAGTCGTTATTTCCATCATGGACAACGGAAATGGTTTCCCAAAGGATGTTTTGCTTAGCATACAACAATGTAAAAATAAATCTGGCCTAGGTTTTCAAAGTACAGATAAGCGTTTAAAACGATATTACGGAAAACAATATGGATTGAAAATTGTAAAATCTGATTACAGTGGAAGTACCGTTACCATCACAATTCCTGCAGAACCTATTGTGAGGTGATAACAATGAGCATAGTATTGATTGTAGAAGACGAACTACTTGAACAAGAATTTCTTAAATCAATTGTACTTGAAGAACTTCTCCCAGAAGATGTATTACTGACCTGTGAAAGTGGAGTTCAGGCTATTAAACTAGCCAAACAATACCATCCCAATATTATCATGATGGATGTAATGATTCCTGAATTAGATGGTCTTAGTACTATTGAAGAAATTAGAAAATTTCTACCCAACGCGCTTATTACAATTTTATCTGCTCACTCAGACTTCTCCTATGCACAAAAAGCAATCAGTCTCCGGGTTTTTGAATACCTATTAAAGCCTGTAAAACCTAACATTATTAAACAAGTTTTTCAAAAAATGCTGGAATCAACAGCTGATTGCAATATAGTAGTAGATAAAAATACCGAAGAAAAGAACCCGGAATCCAAAGAATCTCAGCAATACTTTATTGAAAAGTCTATAAAATATATTAAAGAACATTTTAGGGAAAAAATAACTTTACAAATAGTTGCCTCTACAGTGTTTTTGAATCCAAAATATTTTAGCCGTGTCTTTAAAAAGGAAATGGGTGTCTCATTTTCAAAATATGTAATTAATCTGAGAATTCAATATGCCTGTAGACTATTAAAAACAACTAATTACCGTGCTTATCGAATTTCATCAGAATGCGGCTTTTCAGATCCATCTTATTTTAACAGGGTATTTTGTGCTGAGATGAATATGACTCCTCAAACCTATAGAAAACATGCAATTATATCAATGCAAGATGACTAAATTGTATGTAGTTAATTTCATAGGAAAGATTGATATTTGAACTATTCCATATTAAATGGGAAATTTAAATATAATTAAAGCGCCAATTGTATAATTGGCGCTTTAATTATATTTTCTGACAATACAATTTTCTAAAGAACAAATAAGGAACGTACCTCAATTTAATTTACACAATCTAGATACGTTCCCTAAACAAACTATTACTTTAACTATCTACCATACCACAATATCTGACTTATTTAAAAGTCATCTTTGCATTTAGGCATTTTCAAAGAAATAACTAGTCAGTATGCTATCCTACTTTTCATCTTCCTTTAAATTAGTTTTAGGAAGGATAGTTTCAACTTCAACGTGTGGACGAGGAATAACATGAACAGAAACTAATTCTCCAACACGTTGTGCTGCAGCAGCACCAGCATCAGTAGCTGCCTTTACTGCTCCTACGTCTCCTCTTACCATTACTGTTACAAGACCGCCGCCAACATGTTCTTTTCCTATTAGATAAACATTTGCTGCCTTTACCATTGCATCTGCAGCTTCAATTGAACCTACTAAACCTTTTGTTTCAATCATTCCTAATGCATCATATTTCATTTTTATTTCCTCCTAATTTTTAATTTATTTTTTATTTTGTACTTTGTATCTTATATCCTATATTTTCTAATATTAGTCTTCCTTTAAACCAGTTTTAGGAAGGATAGTTTCAACTTCAACGTGTGGACGAGGAATAACATGAACAGAAATTAATTCTCCAACACGTTGTGCTGCAGCAGCACCAGCATCAGTAGCTGCCTTTACTGCTCCTACGTCTCCTCTTACCATTACTGTTACAAGACCGCCGCCAACATGTTCTTTTCCTATTAAGTTAACGTTAGCTGCCTTTACCATTGCATCTGCAGCCTCTATAGAACCTACTAACCCCTTTGTTTCAATCATTCCTAATGCATCAGATTTCATTTTTATTTCTCCTCTCCAAATACTGTTATTTTATGATTTATAATTTTACTATTTTACTATTGTAATTTTTGATGAATTGCCAACACACATAGCATTTGCTTCTTCTGTGTCAATATGGCACTCTAAAGCTGAAGTATCATTTGCTCTGATAGCAACATTATTATAAATTCCACCACGTGGTCCATCAACTTTAATGCTTACTGTCTGTCCATCATGCACACCAAAATGTTGTGCATTTGCAGGAGTCATGTGAATGTGTCTCTGTGCAACAATCACACCTTCCTTTATTTGAACAGATCCCTTTGGTCCTATTATGGCAATTCCAGGTGTTCCGTGTAAATCACCTGACATCCTTACTTCTGGAGCTACTCCTAATTTGAAAGAATCTCCTCTTAAGATTTCTACCTGTGTCTTACTACGTAATGGTCCAAGGATTCTAATTTTTTCAATAGCTCCCTTTGGTCCGCATACTGTTACTGTTTCTTTACAAGCATACTGTCCTGGTTGTGCTAAATCCTTTATCTTTGTTACCTGGTATCCTTCTCCAAACAAGATGTTAAAATCTGCTTGTGAAAGATGGATATGACGATTTGAAACTCCGACCGGGATTTCATTCGTATCTTGCTTTGTCTCTTTAGAAGACTGATTACCTTGAACAGCTTCCAATAAAAGCTTTATAACAGCTTCGTACTTGTCCATTTTAGTTAGCTCCCTTCATTGCAGCTACTAATTCACTTACAAGTCTAGCAAGTTTATCATTATCAGTAGTATCTGCAGCAGTGCTAGCACAATTGCTCTTTGCTGCAAATTCTGCAGGGCTTGTAGCACAGCATCCTAAGTCATTTTTGCTTCCGCAAAGTTCAGGATGATTGAAAGTTGTATCGTCTGCAGCTAATGTAGTACAGTCTTTAAGACCATATGCTACTCTCTTTATATTGATTAAATGTAATGGAGTAACATTTTCGGAAACAGAACTTCCTCCCCATGTACCACAACCTAATGTAAATGCAGGTGCTAATCCTGTGCTTGCACCAGTACCTCCCTGGCTTCCTCCAGTATTAACTAAGATACGGGATGCTGGTTTTTTAGCAAACTTCATTACTAAGTCTCTGTCATTTGTATGAATGTTCATAGTATGTCCAAGACCATTTTGAAGTAATCTTATACTAAGCTCACATGCTTCATGCCAATCCTTAACTGTATAGAAAGCAAGTACTGTTGTAAGTTTCTCGTAAGATAGAGGGTAACCATTACCAACTCCGCCTTGTTCTCCTACTAAAACTTTTGTTCCTTCTGGAACTGAGAAACCTGCAGCTTCTGCTATAACCTGAGGAGCTCTTCCTACAAACTTAGCACTCATGCTGTGTGTACCAGGCTTAAAAAGTATACTGCAAACTTTTGCAGTTTCTTCAGCTGTCATGAAATATCCGCCTTGTTTCTTCAACTCAGCTATTACTTCATCATGATTGCATTCTTCAACAATTATTGATTGCTCGGATGCACAAATAGTACCATAGTCAAAACTCTTACTAGCTATTATATCTTTAACTGATTGATGAACATCAGCAGTTCTTTCAATATAGGATGGAGAGTTACCAGCACCAACGCCTATTGCAGGTGTTCCTGAACTATATGCAGCCTTTACCATTCCTGGGCCTCCAGTTGCAATTATCATAGCAACTTCTTTAGCTTTCATAAGTTCATTTGTAGCTTGTATAGATGGTGTAACAATACCACCAATTACATTTGCAGGAGCTCCTGCTGCTACTGCTGCATCACGCATAAGCTCTATTGCTTTTGTTGAACATTTTAATGCAGCTGGGTGTGGTGAGAATACAATTGCATTTCTTGATTTAATTGCAATGATTGATTTATAAATAACAGTAGATGTTGGATTTGTAGATGGTACAATACCCATTAATAAACCAACTGGTTCTGCAAATTCAATTACACCCTGACTTTTATCTTCTTTTATAACACCAATAGTCTTCATATCCTTGATGTAATTATATACTGTAGTAGCAGCCATATGGTTCTTATAAGCCTTATCTTCAGCTTTTCCAAAACCAGTTTCTTCTGCAGCCATTTTACCAAGGCAAACTGCATTTTCCTCTGCTACCCTAACCATATTACATAGGATTTTATCAATTTGTTCTTCAGTATAATCAGCAATTTGGTCTGCTGCAATTTTTCCTAAACGTGCAAGATCTCTTGCTTCTTGTATAGAACGTAAGTCTTTATCAAAATTTTCCAATTGTGTTCCCTCCATTGTTTATTATTTATATATTTTAATTTTTATAGCTGGCTAATTATGCCCATAATATTTTTTGAACTCTATAAGCAGCAACTTCTTGTCTGCTTTAGAAATGGACCTTCCTTTGATACCAAAGTTCTTATATTTACGAGCGAGATTTCGAAGCTCTATTACCTTAAACTTACTCAAAATCTCAATAGCTTTTTCTAAACCATAGTCAAGTACCATCTTATCTACGGCTTTCCTATTTAGTTTAGTCAAATCCATTTTAAAAGGATCAGTTATTTTTTCTGGCAAAAGCTCCTCATTCTCTGAATTTTCTACTGTTGAATTCTCTTCTTTAGAGTCTTCCACTGTTGGATTTTCCACTGTTGAATTCTCTTCTATTGAGTCCTCTACTATTGAATCTTCTATCTTAACGGGAACCTCTACAGTATCTTCTTCAATTACTTCAACTGTTGTTTCATCTTCTGGTTGGTTTTTCGCTGGAGCGACAGTTGGAATATTTCTATCTTTCAGTGGTATTGCTGATACAATTATATTATCTAATTCCTCATGTGGACGGGGAATCACATGTTGTGAAACAAGCAATGTGTCATTTATGTTTCTAACTGCCGCTCCACCAGCGTCTACAGCTGCCTTCACAGCACCCACATCACCAGTTACAGCAATCGAAACAAGTCCCCCTCCTACATATGTCTTTTCTAAGAGATTCACATCTGCTGCCTTGAGCATAGCATCTGCGCTCTCAATAGCTGCAATAAGTCCTATTGTTTCGATTAACCCAAGTGCCTGCATTGTTTAACCCTCCTAAACTTTGGTCAAGCATTCCAAATTCTAATATGTAGCATAGAATGCTTTCATCTTGTCAGGTGAACCAAATGCTATCTTAGCTCCTTTAGGGAAGAATACTGAATCACCAGGATGTGCAGTATAAACTTTATCATCCACTGTTACTGTCAATGTACCCTCTACAACATAGTAAAGTTCTTGACATTCTGTTTCCCAATCAAATTTGCAATCTTCAATTGTAATAAATCCTGCATTCATTGAGGAACCATCATCTGCATTGATTATTTCCTGATAAAATACTTTATCATTAGGATTTCCTGTATCTAGTGCTTCATACTTTACTGAACTTCCACGAACGATCTTCAAACCGATAGTGTCAGTCTCAGCAAGATAAGGCTTCTTATTAGTAATCAAATCAATCACTCCATTCAAAAGTCCTTTATCCATCATTACCTTGAATACTTTATAAATTACTTCACTATCAATTCCATTTTCAAAAACTTTTTCAAGTTCAGAAGCTTTTGTTTCACAAGAACCTTTTACTTCACAAGAACCTTTTACTTCACAAGGAACTTCTACTTCACAAGATTTCTTTGCTTCAGGAACTGGAGTTTCTGTAGAAAATTCTATTCCACTATTTCTAGCCAAATCTTTAGCTGATGGAGTAACAATTGTATCACAATCAATATAAACTACTTTTTGACCCTGCTTTTCTGCAGTTTCAACATCTTTTACACAAATTAATTTTTTCATTCCTTCACATCCTTTCATTTATAAAAGTTCTTATATATTAGAACAATGATGTCAATAATCTTTCAGACGGTGAAGGTATAACCTCTGCATTTACTAATAACCCTTTTTCTTCTGCAATAGCTTTTCCTGTTTCAACACCAGTTTCAACAGCAGCTACATCTCCGGTAAAAGTAAAGAATGACTTACCTCCCAATCCATTTCCTAAACGAAGTTCAATTGGCTGCAATTCAGCAGATTTCAAAATTGCATCAGCAGCAATGACCATTGTTGATAGGGAGAAAGACTCCATAATTCCTAAAGCCTGAACTTCATCTGGCATCGTTGCACCTGTGATCGCAGGGAATACTGCCGGATTGACATTTGGTATAACAATAGAATCAACTAAAAATTCTTCTGCAAATCTTACACCAACACTTACTGAATCTTCAACTGCTGCAACATCACCTTGAACAATGGCAATATACTTTCCTGGGCAAGAAGAACCTGCTGTGACTATTTCCACTTCAGAAGTCTTTACCATCTGGTCTGCTGCATATATACCACGAGCAATGCTTGTAAACTCAACCATTCCTATTGCTTGTGACATATTATCCCCTCCTTATCACAATAAAATCATTTCCACATTCCACAACTGTTCCTGAAATACTTGCATGAATAGTAGCACTTAAACTACCTTCAGGAATTTTTCCAATTTGTTGTCCAAGTTCTACATGATCACCAACATTAACAATTGGTACTGCAGGTGCTCCTACATGCTGTCTTGTTGCAATATGAACCTCTTCAGGTACCATTTCAACTTCCGTCATAGGAGCTGGCCTATCAAAGTCACGCAAACCTAATCTAGCAATAAGACGCTTACTTGGAACTAACCTATATTCACGGCTTTTGCGGGCAGTAAATTCCGACTTCATTGGTTTATATTTTATGTTCTGTTCTGCTAATTTTCCTTTAAAATAGAGATTTGCAGATTTCGGATAAAGTCCTGCTGGACATGAGAACAATTCACATAAATTACACTGACAGCAAAGCTGTGCAATCTTCTGCTCTTCAACATTTTTCAAGGCATAATTTAAAGCTCTCATCATCTTGTGGGGTTGTGTGCTATGTCCAAGAAGATAACGAGGACACATATCTGTACACATGCGGCACTGCTCACAGGAAGACCTATTTACTCTTTTCGCCTGTTCTATGCTAACAGATTTTTTACGAATAAGAGGATGATCTTTTTTCAAAATTACGAATCCCTTATTTTTCTTCGTAACATATCCATCTACATTACTCTTTACAGGTCCCATCATAGGGCCACCATCAATAACTGTATAATCATCAAAATCTTCTATGCCACTCAGCTTCAGTACATCTATAACAGGTGTACCCACTGGTACCTTTACAGTCAAACGTTTAGGAATGTCTCCTGCAACTGTGATATATTTTTCTGTAACTGGCACTCCCATAGAAGCGTGATAAATATTCAATGCTGTTTCTGCATTAACTACTACACAGCCAACATTAATTGGAATGCCCATTTCAGGAACAACTCTTCCAGTCAATTCATGAACTAGAACTTGTTCATCACCTGCAGGGTAAATATCAGGAATTTCTTTTACTTCAATAAAATCTCCTACTTGAAGTTCTTCAATTTTATTACGAAGTATAGAAATAACTTCTTTATGCTTTCCTTTAATACCTATAAGTGCTTTATTTGCACCTACTAACTTTCCTGCTGATTCAAATCCTTTAATTATCTCATCTGGAAACATCCTCATCAGCTGCTGATCCACACGAAGCAGCGGCTCACATTCAGCTCCATTAAGAAGTATATATTCTGCCTTTGATGCTAGCTTTGCGTGGGTAGGAAATCCTGCCCCACCGGCACCAATAACACCAGCTTCTCGCACCATATCAAGAATACTCATTCCCGTACCTCCTGAGTTTATTCTACATTGCAGTCTTCATCAATAATTCCAACAACAACTGCGTCAACCGGGATATCTTCACATTCATCTAACATTTTTCGAGCTGATGACCCAGTTGAAACAAGAACTCTATCTCCAATACCGGCACTGATTATATCTGCTACAACTAAATGCTGACCAGCACCAGTTCCTCCAATTACTTCCGCTAACATAAACTTTAATCCATTAAGTGATTCTGCTTTTCTTGTTGCCCATACATTGTCAATTAATCTTGCTATTAACATATATCTTTCTCCTTTTTAACATTGCGCTTAATCTCTTGAATTGCTGATTCAACAGATGACGTATCGCCAAAAATCGCAATCATTATCATATTCTGTGGACAACTTCCTTTAATATCTTCTACTGTGACACCAACTGCCTTTTCAGCAATATCTGCGGCATAAATCATGTCCAGCATTTTACCTTGCACAAGACCAACCGCATCAACACAAATTGAATCTTTATTAACATTAGCACCCATACGCCTCATAAGCATATCTATAGTACCCTTTGAAGGTGATTTAATAATTCTAAATTCCATATTATATCATCTCCAACTACATACTTTCCTGCGTACAACTAAGTGCTATACCTAAAGGGGTTACAAACATCGGATTCTTTGGCTTATGAGTAAATATTCCTGTCTTTTTTTCTATAATTGTCTCAATACCTGTCAGGCAGCAAGTTCCTCCTACCAAAGATATTTCCTGAACATCATACCCTTTAATATGCTGGTTAATAATAGATGCAATTTTCTCAACTACTGGCTTTAATACAGGTAAAAGATCCTTATGGTTTTCTGGATTACGTTTATACAATTCTGCTTCTGCAAAAGGCATTTTATATGCACCAGAAACTACTAATGAAAATTGAGTACCTCCTGTTGGTTCATCTGCAATATAAACAACTTTTCCATCTTTTAAAATTGAAATTCCAGTCGTTCCACCACCGATATCTACAACTGCACCATTCTTAATTCTAAGAACTTTATTAGCAGCCGTTGGTTCATCAAGTACACTTGTAAGTTCAAAACCAGCTGCCTGAACTACATTTTTTACTGCCCCTGAATCCAACTCATCTGTTCCAGGTGGAATAGCTGCAGCTCCATAAATCAACTCTGTACCTAACTTTTCTTCAATTTCATGCTTCATCTCTCTAACAATATTAATTGCACCAATATAATCAACAACCATACCATCTCGAACTACATCTGCATATTTATAAGCACCTGCTACTGGTTTATAGTTTTCATCTACAACTGCTAGGACAACACATGCTGTACCTAAGTCAACTCCTGTATAATAAACAGAAGACTTACCAACAATTGGATGTTTTACTACATGTTCAAAATCTTTCACAAGTTGGTCGCAGAATTTAAAAGTCAAATTTTTCTCTGACATTTTGTACCTCCAAAAATAGAACAAATCATTTGGGACAAAGCATTAATAATTTGATTGATCTTTCCAATAGTATCACTGCACAATGCATCTTCATCTTCACTATCTTCATATGCTTCTAAAATAAACGGTTCAATTTCTCTAAGAGCACAGCGCAGTCTATGCAAAATTATGATATCTCTGCCCTTTTTAAGCTGCATATGAAATTCTGTAATTTCAAAGCAATCATCTAAATCAAGTGAATAATTGCTAAAATTTATTGCTGTACATTCCTTAATACAAAGATTTTCAACGGATCCTTTACCCTGAATGGCGTTTTTAATTTTAGTAAACTGCTTACCTAAACTAATAACATTCTGTGCCCAAAGGATATCCTTATTCAAAAGTTCTTCTTCTGTAATAAGGAACAATGCTTCCGTCGATTTCATCTTACTGTAAAGTTTTTTCTTCTTCCAATTATTCTTCTTTTTGGGCTGTACAGGTGTTTTATTTTCATTTATAGCCTGCACCTTTTCCACAGTTTCCTTTTTCTCTACAGTTTGTTTTTTCTCTACAGTCTGCTTTTTCTCCACAGTCTGTTTTTTACTTGCAGTATTTCTCTTTGTGTAAGGACCATCGTCAAACATATTTATACCTTTATCTGATAGAAATTGACGTGCTCCAGGCGTAAGTCTTGTTCCCGGTTCTAATTCATAATCTGTAAAAGGTTCTTTTCTATATAAATCCCGCAAATCAATTTCGGTAATAAATTTCATTTTGGCCCCCCTTTACTTTTATTTTAAAAATAAACATTTTTTAGGGCTCCGCCGGCTAATCCGCTAGGAACACTAATTTATAATAAGGCTCTGAAGCTTTTATTTGCCTCAACTGTCGGAAACATAAACTCTAATGTTCCGCCATCAAATCAATTTTATTTACTACACCAATTACAGGTCATATAATAAATCTTTATAAAACCAAGGAAATTACACATTAACACATATTGACTAATTAACTACTTATTAATGCTTAATAACCGAAACTGGGAAATCATATTCTTTAATCCAGCCTTCAATTCTATCCAAATCATCACTACTTAAACTTGGATCTCCTTCTATTGGATACTCTATTCCTAGCTGTGTATATTTATTTACGCCTAATTTATGATAAGGAAGTAGATCTATACCTTTAAAGTTTTTGTAATCACGGAAAGGCATCAAGAAGTTAATTACACCATCAAACTCTTCTTTGCTATCATTCAGGCCTTTTAACAGGGGCATCCTAATCTTCACGTTATACCTGTGATTAAGAAGTTCCTTCAAGTTCTTCAAAATTTGTTCATTATGCACTCCTGTCAGTTGATAGTGTCGTTCAGGATCAATATGCTTTATATCAAAAAGGAACAAATCTGTGAACTCAGCAACCTTAAGTATTGCTTCCAATTTTGCATGACCACAAGTTTCAATGGCCGTATTGATTCCTTCCTGCTTACATACCATAAGCAAATTTGCTGCAAATTCCCACTGCATCAATACCTCGCCGCCACCTAGTGTGACACCACCACCTGAAATTTCATAAAACTGCCTGTCCTCTTCTATAACTTCCATAATTTCAGAAACAGTTTTTTCTTGTCCCATAATGGATATTGCAGACTCGGTACAAGCATTCTCACACTTGCGGCAACCTAAACAATCAATACTATGATCTACCTCATGTTCCATTCCTTTTGACATTGTATGTATTCCAACCGGACAAACAGAGACACAAGCACCGCAATTAATGCATGAATTCTTTTTGAACATAACTTCATATTTTCGTAATTGTCCTTCAGGATTGGCACACCACTTGCAGCGCAATGGGCATCCTTTAAAGAATACCAGTGTCCTTACTCCCGGTCCATCATACATATTATATTTTTGCACATTAAAAATGACTGCTTTTCTTTCAATCATTGCTGCCTTCGCATTACTCATACTAACCAATCTCCTGTTTGATTCATTTTGGTGTTGAGATGAATTTTTAACTAAGCCTGTCCTCTTGCATACATCACAGTATGCAAGATACAGACATCAGATAAATTAATTTAAACTCAATGGAATACTATGTTTAAAAATGTGTCAACATAGTTCTACTAATAATTTCATCCTGAACATCCTTACACAATTCAACAAAGAATGCACTGTAACCTGCTACACGAACAATAAGATCTCTGTACTGTTCTGGATGCTTCTGTGCTTCAATCAAAGTCTTGTTATCCAAGTAATTGAACTGCATCTGTCCATTACCAAATAAGCAAGCAGTACGTAACAATGTGATAATACCTTCTTCTCCTTCTGGAGTTTCAAGCAATCCTGCCATAAGTTTAAAGTTATGAACCATACCTATGTTCATATTGTCACAAGACATCTTGGAAACAGATTTAATAATAGCAGTAGGTCCTTTAAAATCTGCACCCTGAGTTGGACTGATACCATCAGATAATGGTGTCCAAGCTTTACGTCCGTTAGCAGACGCACCTGTCAACTGACCAAATGGAGTATTATTTGAGATAGATAAAGTACCATGACTCAAAACAGAGTACAAAGTCTTATATTTACGATGTTCCATCTCGGTAAAGTTGATTAAATCTGCAGCAATTAAATCTGCATAATCATCATCATTACCATACTTAGGAGCTTTTAAGCAATCATTTCTAAGTTCTTCATATCCAACAAAATCAGCTTTTAATGCTTGATTTAACTGCTCTAAAGTACATTTCTTGTCATCAAATACTACCTTTTTGATAGCAGCCATGGAATCTGCATATGTAGCTAATCCAGTCCATACAACACCAGGTCCGAAATTGTACATAGCACCACCAGCAGAAACATCTTTACCATGTTCCATACATCCTTCATACATGATGGACATTAAAGGCTTTGGAGCTAAATCTCTGTGAACACGCTGAGAAATAACTGTAGCAACGTCAGTCCATTTTGTAATATATTTGATTTCTTCCTTAACTGCATTATCAAATTCTTCATAAGTCTTAAATCTATTTAAATCTCCCATATCAGGGCAAACTTGTTTTCCATACCATAAAGGAACACCATGGTTTAGAACTAATTCTATACATATAGGCCATTGAGTATAAGCTGTAGAAGTCCACTGATATAAACGTCCAGCTTTCTGAGGCTCAACACAACCCATTATACAATAATCTCTAGCATCTTCTATGGAAACACCTTTTGCAAGCATCATCTTAATATGTGCATCATCAAAATGGCAAGCTGGGAATCCCATACCAGCACGAACAACATCAACAATCTTCTTCAAGTACTTCTTAGGTGATTTGTTGTGAATACGGCAAGCTAAAGATGGCTGATAAATCTTAACGTGACGAACAGCGTCCATCAAAAGATAAGTCAAGTCATTTGTTGCATCAAGGCCATCACGAGTAACACCACCAACACACATATTTACGAATGGTTGGTAACCTGCAAAGAATTTAGAAGCACCTTCGCTTGTAACCCACATCATTTCAGACATTTTAATTAGCATACAACCAGATAATTCAAATGCTTCATAATTATTCATACGTCCTGATTCTATATCTGCCTTATAGAATGGATACATATATTGGTCAACACGGCCAATGGACATACCAGTTTGGTTTTCTTCAACTACAAGTAATGACTCAATAGTCCAAACTGATTGAATTGCTTCCCAGTAAGTACGAGGTTTATGTGCAGGAACATGTGCATTAACTTCTGAAATCTTTTGTAATTCTGCTTTACGTTTAGGGTTTGTCTCTTTTGCAGCTAATTCAGCAGCATATTCTGACATACGCTTAGCGTAAATCATAACTCCTTCAGTAGTATCAATAACGGATTTATAAAAATAAATCTTTTCTATATCTTCAGGATTTTCATAATCTAATTTTGCCAAATGATCCTTTGCTTCCTGCTGAATATCTGCCATTCCTTTTTTCATTAAGATAACATCATATCCAGGGTTTGAATCACCACCACCATTAGTTGCATGGTAAGAACAATCTGAAACAAATGATTCACCTGAAAGTTCCCAAACACCTGCTTCACGGTATTGGTCTTCACAGTATTCATCAACGGATTTACCTTGCCAGAAAGGGAAAAGTTCATCACGCATAAGCTTTTTATCTTCTTCAGATACATAAAATGGATCTTGAGGACGTGTTCCAATAGTATCTATTTCATCTTGCATCCATCTCCATGCTATATCAGGAGAAAAAGCTCCAGCACGAGGTGCACCACAAGGAGCTCCTACAATTAGCTCATCATCTTGGATTACTAAAGGTGCAGTTTCACAGCAATAACGGAAACATTTAGCACGTAATAAAATCTTAGGCATACCAGGATTTTCTTTAGCAATCTTTGTAATAGCCCTAGCACGATATGTTGTTATTGAAGGCTTTTGCTTTAAATAGTTTTCCTTTATTCTTTTTAAACGTTCTGTCATTCCATCTGGAACTTCTCCATTATTAGCGCAAGGTTCTGCACAAGCTGCAGGTGCTCCATTATCTTCTTTTGTAATTTCTTGGGAAACTCCTTGAAATATCTTCATTAAAGCTGCTTGTTCTTCTGCAGACATATTCTTAGTTGCCTCTGCAAACTTATTTGAAAATTCACGAATATCCAAAACACTTACCTCTTTTCTTTCATAATTATTTTAGATTTAACTATTTGAGTTTTAAATTTATTGTTTATCATGTTCCAACACATCTGTACGCTATTTAATTTTTTCCATAGCCTTTTTCAAAATATGCTGCAACATTTGTATATCCTCTGGATTATAGTCTGACTTCTTTGTCATTGTATTCAAATCACTTTTTTCTTCTGTAAACAATCCATTAGTATTAATTATCTCTTCTACATTCCGTACGCCGTATCCGACTTTACGAACATAAATAAGATTCATTGGTGAAACATTATCGGAGGTAATACCTTTACCTGCCGATCCACTGCCTAAAGTTAAAGCAGGGAATAAGTTACTTGTAGCACCCATACTACCAAAGGAAGCAGGCGTATTAACAAGTATTCTGCCTACAGGTTTTTTTAATGCAAACTGTCGAATCACATCTTCATCTTTTGAATGTATAACAAGAGTGTGACCATGTCTCTCACTGAGCAGCAGCTCAATACACTTTTCACATGCATGCATCCAATCATCTTCAATGTAGTAAGCTAATACCGGACAAAGTTTCTCCTTGGAATAAGGATTATCTTGAGAAACATATTTCTGCTCTGAAATTAGCACTGTGCTACTTTCAGGAATGCTGAAACCTGCTTTCTTAGCCAATCTCTGTGCGGATTTGCCAACCATTTCTGAATCCATACTACCATCAGAACGGAAAAAGAGAGAACCCAGTTTTTGTGCTTCCTCCTCTGTCATGAAATATGCACCACTATTTTGCAACTCACGTTTAACATCAGATGCAACACAGCTATCTACAACAATAGATTGTTCAGATGATGGTACTATTCCGTTATCAAAGGTCTTACTAGCAATAATATCTCTTACCGCCTGTTTGATATCAGCTGTACGTTCAATAAATGCTGGTCCATTACCAGTTCCTCCATAGATGACAGGTTTTCCAGATCTATATGACGCTTTAAGCATCCCGGGAACACCTGTATTCATAATCAAAGAAGTCGCCTCATGGTTCATCAATTCGATTGTTCCACTAGGTGTCACAGTATGTAAGTATGCAAGAGCTCCTTCCGGCAGCCCATATCCTTCAGCTGCACGAATCATGATGTCAAGCGCCTTACAAATTGTCTCCTTTGCTCTAGGATGTGGAGAAAAGATAATTGCATTACCAGACTTAATTGCAATTAATGCCTTATATATGGTAGTAGAAACCGGACTAGTTGCAGGACATAATGCAATAATTACACCCATAGGTACACCTACATCCATGGTCTTATCCTGATCACTTTTGTTAATAATACCTACACATCGCATTCCTCTAAGCTTAGTTGGCAAATACTCACAGGCAAATCGGTTTTTAATGCATTTATCCTGCCACTTTCCATAACCAGTTTCATCCTGTGACATTACAGCAAGCTCTCGAGTATGTTTTCCGATTTCTTCCGCCATACGTTCAACAATCTCATCTAACTTTTCTTGTGGAAAAGTTGCTAACATTTTTTGTGCTCGTGCAGCATTTTCCACAAGGATTCGGGATTCTTGGATGGAGAGCAAATCATTATCAATAATATTCATTTCTAACTCTCCCTTTCTTTTTTACTAGCTAAGTACTGTACTTCTGTACTTTTTCATTTTATGTGGTGGAATCATAACATCCACATATTAAGGAAGTAAATTTTCAATTGTATAACGTTTGGTGATCTTCTGAAGATCTGGATGTGGACTTGCAATAACAACTGAACTATAAACTTCAGCACCCATATCTGTTACAGCTTTTACTCCAGCTTCTACAGCTGCTTTGCAAGCTCCTACATCTCCGGCAACCAATACAGAAATATAACCGGAAGCTACATTTTCGTAGCCAATTAATTCAACATCTGCAGCTTTACACATTGCATCTGCAGCCTCTAAAACAAAAACCAAACCAAATGTTTCTACTAAACCTAAAGCTACATATTTGCTCATCTGTTTTCCCTTTCCTTTATCATATTTTTTACTATATTTTTATGCATCGATGTCATGTACTGAAACAATGTCTCCAACACCTTTAATTGGTCTTGGCATAACATTATGTGCTGTCAATTTACCTATTGCAGCAGCAGCAGCAGCTCCTGCTTCCACAGATGCTCTAACGGCAGCAACATCACCCTTTACCATAATTGTAACAAGAGTGGAACCTATATTTTCATATGATATCAGTTCAACATCAGCAGCCTTCAACATTTTATCTGCTGCTTCAATTGCAGGAACCATCCCTAATGTTTCAATAAGGCCTAATGCCTCTTCGCCATAATACCTCATTTCATAACCCTCCTCCTCTATACGCAATTACGCAGTATGGATCTTTCCCAAGCAAATACACCTTTGATTCAATCACTTTTGCTTGAAAATATTTATTATTTGAACTAATAATTTGAACTTATGGAATCCAAGTTATTAGTCTTTAATATATTTATTAATTGTAGCTGCACCTTCTTCATGTGCGTGATAATAAACTCTCAAATTACCTGATTTGTCCTCATCAAATCTTGTTTCTTCAAGGAGACCATTAGCTTCAGCTGTCATTAAAGCTTCGATTACAGCAGCTTTATTAAGTGCTCTAAAATTACCGTAGTCACCCTTTAAAGCTTCAATAACATCTTCTGCACAAGCTTCTTTAACTGTTGTAAAGTGTTTTAAAATAGCATAATTAAGTGGTTTCATACTATTTATCCTCCTTTTTTCTGAATAAATCCATTGGATTCATAGCAATTACCAAGATACCTAGTACCATAAGTATAGCAGCAATCCAACCAATAGCAGGTATTGACCAACCTGATTTACCAAAGATTACACCAAGTACTATCCAGCAACAGAATGGTCCCCAGAATGAATAAGTACCATTGCAAGCCATACCAAGAGCTGCACCACACATACTATTACCCTTATACCAACTCATGTATGAAACAAATGCACAAAGACCACTTATAGCAAACCATATCATAGCAGATCCACTTGTAAATGCCTGAAATACAAGACCAGTTGAAAGCTTAACACTACCTGCAAGCATACCCATAATAGGTATTAATATAATTAAGTTTGAAATACCTGATGTTGCTTGACGGATAGTAATACCAATTTCAGAGTCAATCATAGATGTACCATAACCAGCTACACAGCCTTCAAATCCCCAACCAAGTGCTGCTATGAAAGCAATAGCAATACCCAAAAGAGCACCTTTTGGAGCACTTCCAGTAATGCTTGTACTACCAATCATGAAACTAGCAGTAACACAAATAACTATACCTAACATCATACGTTTGTTTAATTCTTGTTTGAATAATATTCTGCCTAAAATAGCACCAATAGCTGGACAAAGAGCTGTAATTGGAATAACTATTGAACCAGCCATCTGAAGGCCTATAACATAAGCTGTACTTGAAATGGGTCCTCCTATAAGAGCTGCCAAAATCATTACACGGCCTGGAGTTGTATTAATACACCTCAAGAAGTCTCCAAACTTACCTTTAATACCTGCATAAAGCATTGCCCAGATAGCACTGCAAGAATCATTTACTGCACTACCGAGGGCACCCAATACGTATGTAATAACGAAAGCGGATAGCCCTGCCTTATTAACTCCGTACCAGTCACTCCAAACTCCTTTAGTCATACCTAATGACAAAAATGCTGAATAAAATCCATACATAATACCCGAAAATATAGCAATTGATATACCTTTTTTAAAAAATTGTGATGATAACTTTTTCTTAGCAGCAATTGCAGATGCACTAACCGCCCCTGTCATTTCACTCATAAACAAAATTCCTCCTCATATTAAAAAACTAGATTGATGAAAACGTTTTGCAACCTAATGATATATTAACTCATTAGAACATTTTTTCATGGTACAAAATGCGATATTTTAATGCATAATATCTGCTAGTTTTTTGGAGTTCTTGTACTATAGTTATTTTCTTGCACTAATAGTATTGATTTTAATCAATGTATTTATTAATTGTAGCTGCTCCTTCTTCATTTGCATGATAGTAAACAACTAAATCACCTGACTTATCTAATATAGATCTTGTTTCCTCAAGAAGTCCATTAGCTTCAGCTGTCATTAAAGCTTCAATTACAGCGCCTTTTTTAAGTCCTTTAAAATCACCATAGTCACCTTTTAAAGCTTCAATAACGTCATCTGCACAGGCTTCTTTAGCTTTTGTAAAATGTTTTAAAATAGCATAATTAAGTGGTTTCATACAATTAATCCTCCTGTTTTCTAAATAAATCTATTGGATTTACAGCAATTACCAAAATACCAACTGCCATTAATATAGCAGAGAACCATACTATAGGAGCCATTGACCAACCTGATATGCCGAAAATTACGCCAAGTATAATCCAGCAGAAGAATGGTCCGAAAAATGAATATGTTCCATTAGTTGCCATACCAAGAGCTGTTCCAGTCATACTATTGCCTTTGTACCAAGTCATAAATGAAAGATAAGCGCAAAGACCACTTATAGCAAGCCAAACCATAGCAGGGCCACTTGAAAATGCTTTAGCAGTAAGGTGAAATGCAAGTCCTGCATTGTTTCCTACTATTATAGATATAACAGGAATAAATATAATTAAATTTGAAAGACCTGATGTTGTCTGACGAATAGCAATACCAATTTCTGAATCTACCATACATGAACCATAACCAGCTATACAACCTTCTAATCCCCAACCAAGTGCAGCGATAAGAGCGATAACCATACCTAATCCTGCTCCTGCAGGTGCATTTCCAGTAACACTTTGAAGACCAATCAAACCACTTGCACAAACACAGATAAGAATACCTACTATCATATGCTTGTTTAATTCTTGTTTATATAAAACTCTACCTAATATAGCACCAATAGCTGGACAAAGAGCAGAAATCGGAACAGCAAGTGAACCTGCCATTTTTAGAGCTACAACATAAGCTGTAGTAGCAATTGGTCCTCCCATAAGAGCAGCTATCATAATCAATCGTCCTGGTTTACTATTGAGACATCTAAAGAAATCACCTAATTTACCTCTAGTAGCTGCAGCAATTAATGCCCAAACTGCACTGGCAGTATCATTTATTCCACTACTAAGTGCACCAAGTACATATGCAATAGTAAGCGCTGTTAAACCTGCTGTATTTGCACCATACCAGTCACTCCAAACTCCCTTTGTTGTAGCTAATGTCAAAAATGCTGAATATAATCCATATGAAATTCCTGAAAATAAACCAATTGCAATACCTTTTTTAAAGAAACTTGATTTTACCTTTTTTTTAGCAGCGGCCAAAGCTGCATCCATTGACAGTTCCATAAACAAACCTCCAATTATTTTATTATATTGTTATTTGATGAGAGGCCTCATCTTAATGCGAATTTCAGATTAAGACGCTTTTGTAATATTAATATATTAATACATTACTTATTGTAAACGAATAAAGCATTTTTTCATGGCATAAAGTGACATATGTTATTTGGACAATATCCGTTTATTTTTTTATCTTTTTGGACTATCGTTACCTTATTGTATTAATAGTATTGATTTTTTTCAATAAAATATTAAGGAAATTGCCTTACTTTGTGAATAATTTAGAATAAAGGGGCGTATTTTGCGATAAGGCAGGAGATTATTCTTAGCACTTCTAGAATTGTTAAAAATTATACAAAATGTTACGTAGTCTACACGAACAGCAGTGTTTATATCCCACTTTGATAGTGGCATTTGCTGTGTGGCACTGTGGATGGTGTTAGTAATATCAGCGATCGGATAAGCTTCTGATTATTTGTGAAAGCTTTTTAAGTCCTAATTCCAGATCATAAAGAGAAGCATAGGAATAGGATATCCTTATATTATAGTTTTTAGTAAAATCGTATATATATCCTGGATTTATTAATATTCCATTTTTACAACATTTATAAAAAAGTTTTTTCATATCTACTTTATTTTTAAGCTTTAACCATATATAAAACCCTCCTTTTGGCACATTCCAACTAGCTATGTTAAAAAAATATTTTTCAAGAACATTTAATGCAATTCTTCTCCTTATTTTAAGTTTCTCTCTAAGTTCTTTTAAATATATTTCATAAAATCCACTTTCTATCCATTCTGCAGTTACATACTGTGAAATAGAACTTGCGCCATAATCTGTTTGCATTTTAACATCTCCAAGTCTCTCAACAACAGTTTCCGGAGCAACAACCCACCCTATTCTCATTCCTGCTGCCATTGACTTCGATGTAGTACCCATATAAAGTACTATTCCATTTTCATCTTTTGCTTTTATTGGATAAGGTGGCATTTCATCCAACCATAATTCCCTATAGGCATCATCTTCAATAATTGGGATTCTCTCTTTAATACATAAATCCAGTAGCTTGTCTCTTCTATACTGCGGCATTAATATACCCGTAGGATTATGAAATGTTGGAATAGTATATAGAAGAGAAGTATTCCTATCTATATTTTTCAAAATTTCATTTAACTTAATTCCATCCGCATCCATAGATATTCCGCTAAAACTAACTCCAGAAAAATCAAATACATGAAGTGACTTTATATATGATGGTTTTTCTACAAGTATCTTAGATCCAGGCTTTAGTATGCTCATTGAAATCAACTGAAGAGCTTGAAGTGAACCGGAAACAATTAGTATCGAATCTGGTGACACATTTATATGGAATTTTTTTAAATACTCACTTATAACTTTTCTCAATTTAAGTGAACCTTTAGCCATTTCATAGCTTAAAGAAGTTATGTTATTAGACACAGTTTTAAATACCTTCTTCATCATATCTTTTGGAAATAATTCAGGAGAAAGTTCACCTGTGCCAAGCCTTATTATATTATCCTCATACTCCATCTTATTTATAATTTGAATTGTATGGAGGTTTGGTTTATGTATTCCACTTTTTATATAAGGTTCCCAACTACCTGGAAGCATAGAAGCCATCAAGGACCAGGTGTTATTTATAATTTTGGTACCTTTTTTACTTTTTCCCTCAATTAAGCCATCTGCTTTTAACTCATCTAAAGCTTCTACAATAGTGCTTCTATTTACTTCAAATTTTTCTGCCAATTCTCTCTGTGATGGTAACTTTTCTCCTATAGTCCACTCTCCGTTTCCTATTTTTTCCTTTATATAATTTACAATTTGCCTGTACATAGAAATAGAAGATTTTTTATCTGGTTTCCAATCAATACTTAACATATGCATTCAGATCCTTTTACTTTGATAATATGAAGTTCAAACCAAGTCTTACTCCATAATAAATTATTATTATACCACATATCCTATTGATTACCTTAATTGATTTCTCATTAAAACTTTGTTTAAAAATTGACATAATGCCTGCAAGAGAAGTAAACCAAAAAATTGATGCCATGCAAGATCCAAGTATAAAGTACCATGCGCTTTGATAAGAAAGAGATGCCCTAAACCCTCCAAGAAGCAGTGAGCCATCAATAATAGCCTGCGGATTCATCCAGGTCACAACAAAACAAGATATAATTACTTTAACTAAATTTTTTTCTACATTAGTTTTTTCATCAAAATCCGGCTTACTTCTTATAAGGCTTACTCCAATATATATAACAACTATGCATCCAACCAATAATACAATTGATCTCACAACTTTTGATTTTTGAATTATAGTTCCTACACCCCAAAAACAGGTTAGCGCAAGGGAAATATCAAAAAATATAGTTATAAACGCTGTTCTAAATGCCTCTACTCTTTTACTAGCAGTTATAGCTGAATTAATTACGTATAAGTTCTGCATACCAATTGGAGCTACATAAGAAATTCCAAGTAAAAATCCTTGTAAAAAATATCTAATCATTTTTCCACCTCTAAAAGATTTGTATTATACAGTTTTCAATAAACTTATAAACCATATAATATAAATTATATTTATTAGAGTCTGAATGTCTTCAACCAAAACCCAAGATTTATACCAACCAAAACATTTTATTTTCTTCCTATTGACAAATCAAGAAACCTATATTAATATCTAAGTTGGAAACCACTTATACCTAATTAGTTTCCATAGTATAAATTTAATGAAAGGAAAATATATTTTTATAAGTTTTGTGGTGTAATCATGGAGAATATCAGTACGAAAAACAATAAAATGTTAAGTGTAATTATGCTAAGTTTAGTTCTAGCACTAAGGCAAATGGCAATGACTATTGTATCACCTTTTATTTCCGTTTATAGTAAATCCCTTTTATACAATACTCCTTTTCTTGCAGGGTTAGCACTTGGCATATTTGGACTTACACAGGCAATTTTCCAAATACCCTTTGGTGCTTTAAGTGATAAGTATGGAAATAAAATCATGATGCTCATCGGCATCTTACAGGTTGATATAGGACTTGTAGTCGCTTTTTTAGCAAAAAATATATATGTTTTTATCTTTGCAAGAGCACTTCAAGGAAGTGGTGCAATACTGGGTGTTGGATACTCTTGGGTTTCAGGTATGGTAACTAAAGACAACGAAATAAAAGCCCTAAGTATTTTAGGTGCCTTTGTATCCTGTGCAGCTGCCCTTTCTTTTGCACTTGGCCCTATTATTCATAATTTTCTTCCAGTAAACAAAATGTTTTTAGTTTGTGCCCTGCTTATATTTGTAAACTGGCTATATATACTTTTATTCCTAAAAGATAGTAAAAACTATACTAATAAAATAAAAAATTCATTTAAAGAAAATTTTAAGATCCTTGTTAAAAATAAAACCTTTATAATGTTAAATAAAGCTGCATTTTGCAATAATTTTATGATGATGGCAGTATTCTATGCACTTCCCATTTATCTTAGTAACGTAACCGGTATAAATGGTATGTGGAAGATATTTATTCCATCCATAATTATTGCTATAATATTTATGAAAAATGTAATAAGACTCATAAAAAAATATGATATCAATATAATACTTGCTATAGCCTTCACAATTTCATCCTTAAGTATGTTTTTTTACTTTAACAAAACATCTTATATATTTTTGCTCTTAGGTACTATCTTATTCTTTTGTGGATATATGTGCCTAACAACAATACTTGCAACCAATATAAACAATATAGTAAAAGATGATTTAAGAGGTACCGCAAATGGCATATTCAACTCATTTCAATATATTGGTTCCTTTGCAGGATCTATTACTGCAGGATCATTGTGGGCGTTTTCACAAAAAATAACTTTGATTATCATAATATTTACTGGACTAGGTGGAATTTTTACAATAATTTTTAATAAATCAAATGTAAAAAAGGAAGATAAATTATGAAAGATAAAATATTAGACACAGCTGCTAGTAAAATACAAATACATGGCTTAAAAAAATTCACTCTAGACGAAATAGCCAAAGATTTAAAAATTAGCAAAAAAACTATTTATAAATATTTTAATAATAAAGACGCAATTGTAGAGGAGTTTTTTAAGACAGTAGTGGAAAGCGATAAGGAAAATATGGAAACCTCTTTAAAACACCAAAATGACTTTATTTCAAAAATTCACTCTATTTTATATTCAAACCACAAGTACAAAATCCCCATTCACTTAATAAATGAAGCAAAAATGTATTATCCAAAAGAATGGGATAAAATCCAAGAATTAAAGCAATATAAACTTCATGCTATTAAAGAATTATTAGAAGAAGGACTTTCAAGCGGCGTAATAAAACAAGATATTAATTTACCAATACTCATCAAAATGCTTGAACAAACAGCAGATACATTTCTAGATTATAATTTTCTACTGGATAACAAAATGAAATTTTCGGAAGCTATACAGGAAGTATTAAAAATAATCCTATATGGAATATCAACAAAATAATATTAAAGCACCAGGTGGAGTCAAAACTCCATCTGATGCTTAGAAATCTGTTTATATTAGGGTTATATTGAGTTCATATTGGGTTATACTAGAAAGTTACCTTTTTTCCATCATATATACATTGAAGTATCTTTTTCATCTGATCAAAATCTATAGGTCTTGGATTAGCTCCTGTACATGCATCTAAGAGAGCATTTTTTGCTATAAAATCAACATTTGAATTGAAATCATCTTTACTTATGCCATAATCTTTTAAGGTCAAAGGTATATTTAATTCCTTATCCATATCTTGTACCATTTTAACTAGAGAATCTACCAATTCATCTTCAGTAGTTCCTTTAAGTCCTAATATCTTAGCTATATTAGCATATCTATCTCCACAAGCTTTTTTATTAAAATCTAAAACATATGGAAGATATATTGCATTAGCGCATCCATGTGGTATGTGCCATACCGCTCCCGTTTTATGTGCTAAACTATGGGTTATACCAAGAAGTGCATTAGAAAATGCCATACCTGCTAAACATTGTGATATATGCATCTTATCTCTAGCCTCTTTATCCCCCTTATAGGATTTAAGTAAGTTATCTCTTGTCATAATTATAGAATGTATTGCAAGTGGATCTGAAATATCCGATCTAGCTGATGCTACATAAGCTTCTAGTGCATGAGTTAATGCATCCATACCAGTATGTGCAGTTAACTTAGCTGGCATTGTCTGGGCTAATGCTGGATCAACTATAGCTATATCCGGCGTCAAATTGAAATCAGCTAAAGGATACTTTATTTTAGCTTTATAATCAGTTATTACTGAAAATGAAGTAACTTCAGTAGCTGTTCCACTAGTAGAAGCTATAGCTACAAATTTAGCTTTTTGCCTTAATTCCGGTAATCCAAATGGAACAACTGCTTGTTTGAAAGTAAAATCTGGATACTCATAAAATAACCACATAGCCTTTGCAGCATCTATTGGTGAACCTCCTCCAATAGCAACTATCCAATCTGGCCCAAATTCTGTCATTATCTGGGCACCTTTCATAACAGTTTCTACAGATGGATCTGGTTCAACACCTTCTATTAATTTAACTTCTATGTTTGCTTCTTTTAAGTATTCTTCTACCTTGTCAAGGAAACCAAATCTCTTCATGGATCCTCCTCCAACAACTACTACAGCTTTCTTGCCCTTTAACGTTTTCAAAGCACCCAAAGCGTCTTTTCCAAAGTAAATGTCTCTTGGCAACGTAAATCTCTCCATTATTATTCCCCCTAATTTTATTTCCATATATTTTTATTCCCATATATTTTATTAGCAAAATTCGTACCAATCGACTTACTTACTTTTCAAATCTTCTATATCATTAGATTTTATACTCAAAGCCATACCTATTAAGATTTTGAGGTACTTTTATAGTTTTTCCAACTTTAGGTTTATATTTAATAATACCAGTACCACTGTTCAAAAAAAAAGCAGCATTTTGGTCAAATAAAGAACATAATCTTCAGATAATTCTGTAATGTTATTATTTGGATAATATCCCTATATTCCTTTGTATTACATTAAAATTTTAATAATACTACATTTTATTGATTTTTATCTCATTTATTAAATGTACCTTTTTTGTACACTATGAGCATACAAGTGATAGTTCAATTTTTTCTTGTTTTATTTTAGGCAGTGTTCTGTAAACTTTCTATAAACAAATCCCCTGTAACAAGTGATGATATTTTGCCCAGTTAACCCCAAAGACATTTCCCAATGAAATAAAAGTAGTTGTCCATATAAAATTACAAACTGCAAAATTTTCACCTCACATATTAATCATATCTGACAAAGGAAATATTAATGTAACTTTAGTTCCTTTATTTATCTCAGAGTTAATACTAATTTTCAATCCCAATTTTGAACAAAGCTTTCTACATAAATATAATCCCATTCCTGTACTTTTGCTAAACTTTCTTCCGTTCTCACCAGTAAATCCCTTTTCAAAAACTCTATTTATATCTCTATCTACTATACCTACTCCATTATCCTCTATAGTTAACATTACTAAATTAGCTTTTTTTACTGAATATATAATTATCATTGGCTCCTTATTACTAGAGTACTTTATAGAATTTCCTATTATCTGATTTATAATAAATTCAACCCATTTTCCATCAGTATATACAATTTCATTAATATCTTTTATATCTAATTTTATTTTCTTATGAATAAAATCTCTATAATTTCTTTTGGCTGCATTTTTCACCACATTATCAAGGCTAATTTGTTTTATAATATAGTCTTTATTCACATTGTTACTTCGAGAATAATAAAGTACCTGTTCTACAAATCCCTCAATTCTGTCCATCTGAAAATCTATTTTATTAGTTACTTCATTTTGATTATTTTCAAGTATCAGCTTTGTAGAAGCTATTGGTGTCTTAATTTCATGTACCCAGGTCTCTATGTATTCTCTATAATCTGTCTGCATATCTTTATAATATTTCACATTCTCATGCATATTTCTGCTTACCACTTTAAGTATATAATTAAGCTTTTCCCCTTCTATAAAGTTTGCTTCCTTTATTACCTCTGGAAGCAAATATTTCTTGTCCAATTTTTCTAATACGCTATCAATTTCATCATAATAATTTTTATATTTTATAAATTGTAAAGCCAGATATGAAACTAATGGTAAAAACCAGATACAAAAAATCAATACAATTATAATGAACTTAACATTAATAGCAATCATTATAACTGATAATACTATAAACATCAACATATTACATGATATTACTACCATTTTATCTTTAATAAATTCACCTATACTCATGGCATTATATACCCTAACCCTCTTCTTGTCTCTATTGGATTTTCTATACCTATCTCTTCAAGCTTCTTTCTTAATCTGTTAATATTAACAGTTAATGCACTGTCATCTACAAAATAGTCCACTTTCCACAAGTATTCCATAAGTAAATCTCTTTTTACTATGCTTCCTCTATTATTTATTAAATAAGAAAGTATCTTAACCTCATTTTTAGTTAGCTCTAAGGATTTGTCTTTATAAATAACGGTTGCATTTGAAAGGTTTAAATTAAAGTCGTTGTAATTTAATATATTATTAGTTTTTAAGTTTCCATATGTTCTTTTTAATAAATTTGTTATCCTTGCTAGTAATATATCTGTATTATAAGGTTTTGTTATAAAATCATCTGCCCCTAAATTCATACTCATTAATTCATCTACTTCACTGTCTCTACTTGTAACCATTATAATAGGAATATCTGAAGTCTTACGTATTTCTCTACATATATAATACCCATCAAACTGGGGAAGATTTATGTCTAGCAATATAAGGTTTGCATTCTCATTTTCGACATACTTTATTATATTATTAAAATCTACAGGAGCTTTCACTTCGTATCCATATTTTATTAAAAAGCTTTGTAATTCTTCTCTTATAACTTCATCATCTTCAATAATAACAATTTTTCTCATTATTCTCTTTACCCTTCTATATAGAATATAAGGCCATTAAACTTTGGCAAACAAAATTTAATAACCTTATTAATAATAATAAGACTAAATATTATTTTTTACTACTACTCCAACATGATTGTGTGCTAAGTTTATCAATTCCTCTGGTGTACCTGTAAACAAAATTTGTCCATGATTAATAACAATCAGTTTATCACATACTGATTGCACATCTTCAATTATATGAGTAGATAATAATACAATCTTATCTTGTGCAGTTTTAGAAAATAAGTTACGGAAATTAATGCGTTCCTCAGGGTCAAGTCCAACCGTTGGCTCATCAAAAATCAGTAATTCCGGATTTCCCATAAGAGCTTGGGCAATTCCCACACGCTGTCTTTGACCGCCAGATAAAGTTGAAATACGTGCTTTCCGTTTGTCTGTTAGATTTGTCTTCTCAATAACATCTTTTATAACCTTCCTACTATTTTTGATACCTTTTAATGCTGCTATATAATCTAAAAACTGCCACACAGTAAGTTCATCATAGAATCCAAAGGATTGGGGCAGATATCCTAAACTTGCTTTTAGCTTTTTTACCAGTTTTATATATCATATTTAAATTTTTAACTGAAATCTTCATATTTATCTTATCCTTTCATACACCTTGTTTAGATATTATTTTTTACTATATTTTTATATCCTGTATATGTTGTATAAAAATATCCTGCATAAACTGCGAGAAATAATAATGCTGTTATTAAAGCTGAAAATCTAATATCTATTTGATTAAACTTACTCATCTCTCCATTAACTACTGTAACACCAATAATTGAATGGATTAATGCAAGCAGCACTGGAAGACTGAAATATATCAAGGTTTGGATAAATATTGTCTTATCTATCATTTTTTTGTTTGCACCAATCCTCTTTAAAGCTTTATATCTTTCTATGCTATCGCTGGCTTCTGACAATTGTTGAAGAGCAAGCACTGCCATGCTAGTTATTAGAAATATTATTCCCAAATATATTCCAATAAATAATACTGCTGTCGTTGCACCCTTGCTTCTAGAATAAATATTATACTTTGAATAAGCATTCATATCTGAAATACTTAAGCTCTTATACCTGTGATTTAACAAATTTTCGTGTATTTCACTATATTTTTTATTATTTTGTTCCCTATTTTTATCTGAATACATTATGTTAAGCATGGATCTACAAATTTTATTGGACTTTGGTAGAATTTCATCATTTATAACTATCGTTAAATAAGTATCTTGCACTATATCATTTCCAAGATTCTCTTCTATAATTTTATCGTTTTTAACCAAATACTCTTTTCCTTCAATATTAACTTTCTTACTACTTTTAAGCCTTTCATAAGCTAATTTAACCATCTCATTATAGTTGGACATAAGTAAAACCTCATCCTTGTTTAAACTTATTTCTTTTTTCCCTCTAAGTTCCAACATTTTATTATAATCGGATATTTTAACAAAGGATACCTCATCATCCTTATGATTTTCATCTGTAATTGATAATAAACCACCTACTTTTACTCCTGAAATATATTCATTGTAAGATGCGTACTTTTCATTTTTACTTGTTTTAAAATTAATCTTAGCTAATACATCTTCTAAATTGTTCTCTTTACTATTATTGTATACTGTTACACTGGCATCAAAAGGTGCTTCTTTTTCAAGCCCTGTTTCGAAGTCCTTCTTAAGGCTTATTCCCGTAGATAATATAAGTATTGTAATAAATAACATTAAGCATATTACTGACATCGATATAAAATTTGTATTAACTTTACTATTTATTTGTTTTACTACAAATATATTCAATCCTTTTAAATATATATTCTTATTTCTATTTACTATATATAATATGACTCCAGATAAACTAAAGAAAAATAATACTGTACCTACTACCAAAAAGACTATTAATGGCTTAAACATAGGATTTCTTGTATCCAAACCTATCTTTAGTATAGATTTATACGTAAATTCAAGTAATGCCACACATAGAATAAAAGCTAATAAATATGTAAATGAATTTTTAAATTTTATATTTTCATTTTTCCTACCTGATGTTAGTAAATCAATTATCTTATACTTAGAAATAACAAATACATTAAGTATCATAACAAGCAAAAACATTATTCCAAAGTATAATATAGTCTTACCTATAGCACTTGTTGAAACAGAAAATCTGTATTCATTTATAGAAATTTCAAATAATTTTAATGTAAAAATGGATAAAACCTGTGATGTTCCCATTCCTAATATAAGACCAGCAATTAAAGATATAACTCCAACTATAAATGTCTCTGTTACTAATATTCTGGATACTTTTCCCTTTTCCATACCTAAACACATGTATATTCCTAATTCTTTTTTCCGTTTCTTTATTAAAAAATTATTTGCATATAATATTAAACTCCCTAATATAATTGATACAAATACTGATACACCAGACATCATTTCCATTAACCTGGATATATATTTTGCATTTGAGGATTTTACATCAATAAGTGCCTTTTGTGAATCTATAGAATTAAAGCTGTAAAATACACAAACAGCCAGTATTAGCGTTAAAAAGTATATAGTATAATCTTTGTAACTCTTTTTTATATTTCCAGCAGCTAGCTTAAAATACATTGCTGTCATCACCTCCAAGGAGAGTTATAACTTCTATAATTTTATTAAAGAATTCTTTTCTAGTATCACTGCCTCTTATAAGCTCGCTAAAAATTCTTCCATCTTTAATAAAAAGTATTCTATGAGCATAGCTTGCTGTAAAGGAATCATGAGTAACCATAAGTATGGTAGTATTCAGCTCCTTGTTTAAACTTTCAAATCTTTCAAGTAATAATCTAGCTGATTTTGAATCAAGTGCCCCTGTTGGTTCATCTGCAAGTACCAAGGATGGATTAGTTACTATTGCTCTTGCTGAAGCAACTCTTTGTTTTTGTCCTCCTGACATCTGATAAGGATATTTATTTAATACTTGTCCTATTTCTAGATACTGTGCTACTGATTTTATTTTTTCATCTATTGCTGAAATTTTCTCACCTTTTATTGTCAATGCTAAGGCTATATTCTCATAAGCTGTAAGAGTATCTAATAAATTAAAATCTTGAAATATAAACCCTAACTCATTTTGTCTAAACTTGTCCAATGCTTTTGATTTTAACCTTGTAATGTCACTACCATTTATTATTATCTTTCCCACAGTAACATTATCAATGGTTGATATACAGTTAAGTAATGTAGTTTTACCACTTCCTGAAGGTCCCATTATTCCAACAAACTCCCCTTCATCTACCTTAAAACTGATATTATCTATAGCCTTTGTTACATTATCTTTACTACCATAATACTTTTCAATTTTTTCTACACTTAATATATTTTGCATTCCCAATTCTCCCTTTTTCCTTATTCCAGCTAGAATTTTTTAACTTCATCTGATGAACTTATTTTATATGATTCTATTTATATCATCAATTGAACTATATATAATTAACATTACATTTTTGTTATATTATTTTCCTTAATTATAGGGCTGCTGCATTATAGACTTTTTATTGCAGCAGCCCCATGTTACAAATGTAATATTGTTAATCCCTCATGTGTATGAGAAAAAATCTTATATTTTTATTTCCCCATCCTAAATCCCAGGGTACATGATACCTATCTGTAGTATGGGAATTAATCAAAGGGTAATTGTGAGAATCAAATCCTGTTACTATTGCAAAATGATCTATATTACCTCTGCCTTTCTCATAAGCTATCAAATCACCTGTTTTTAACTTACTAAATACTCCATTAGATGTATTTGATATAGTAGCAGTCAACTGATCAAAAGTTCCAATCTTTATAACACTTCCCCTTCCACTGTGTAACAAATAGTTTTTTAATCCATCTGCATTTGACCAAGCTCTTGTACCTGGGTGCCATTCACCGTTGGTATGCATGGCACCTCCTTCCTTATCTCCCAATACTTGAGATATAAAATTAGTACAGTCTCCCCCTGCTCCATTATAATCATCATACTTCCTATTGTATTTAAAGTTATTGCTATTTCCCCAAGCTATGCCACAATACTTGTCAGCATAAGCCACTGCATTTTTCCTGTCATAAACCATTTTTCTTTTACTAATTAAATTATTGAAATATTTTTTTGAAAAACTTAAGTTACTATTTAATGCTGCCGTATAAAGTTGAAGAGAATCTTCAAAGCAATCAGTATACCAGTCACTAAGTACAAGCCATTTTCCATCTTTTTTTACTACACTTGCCGTATGGCGTATACCTACTCCAAATGAATTTAATGGACTAGCTTCATCATTTTTATATTTATAATCAAACTTATAACTTTCTGCAATAACTAATTTTACTGCATTGCCGCGAGGTATAGCTTTTCTTAAATTTATCGTAGATTTAATATCTTTAAATTCTATATTTCTTTTACTGCACCAATCTTTCAAGTATTTAGCTCTTTTTACTTCATGCTCTAATGCATATTTACCACTTGGTCTAGATGTATCATAGTAATTATTCAATGTTGAATAATCCCCAGTTTTAAGAGCATTGCACCGAAAATTATATATTTTTTCAATTTCTGCACTTATTTCTTCCTTATTTATACTTTCCCTCGACTTGCATATTGAACATTTAAGTATAGGGATCGTTAAGAATACAAATATTAAAGTTATGTATTTTAACAATGACATAATTTTAATTTTGTTCATCACATGATTTAATCCCACCATTAGTCTCCTCCTAAAAGATGGCCTAACAATTTGCCTATTATTTTAATAAAAACCTTCATATTATATGATTAGGAATTTATCATAAAATCATGTGATAAATATATTTCCAAATTTCATGTTAAATTTTATACCTCATTATACATATCACTCCTTTTCATAAAATTAGAAATAAGAATTATAAAAAATCTGGTTATTTTAACCGGCTCTAATACTTACACTTTCCAATCTTCACAATTCCACACATTCGTCGCAATATCTTCATAAAACTCTGGTTCATGGCACACTAAAATTATGCTACCGTTATATTCCTTTAAAGCACGCTTAAGTTCCTCTTTAGCATAGATATCTAAGTGATTAGTTGGTTCATCCAAAACTAATATATTGGTTGGTTTATTGATAAGCTTGCACAATCTAACTTTGGCCTGTTCCCCTCCACTCAATATATTAATGGGGCTGTCTATATGCTGTCTTGTAAGTCCACATTTAGCAAGGTCACTTCTAACCTCAGTTTGGGTCAAATCAGAAAAAGTCTTCCAAACATCATATAAAACCGTATGAGTATTACTTTCTGCAACTTCCTGCTCAAAGTAGCCTATTTTTTTATAGTCACTTAAAACTACTTCACCATTTATAGGTTTTAATAATCCAAGCAAACTTTTTAATAGAGTTGTTTTCCCTAAACCATTGGCTCCAGTTATTGCAATTTTTTCTCCTCTTTCCATTTTTAGATTTAGAGGTCTGCTTAGAGGCTCGTCATATCCAATAACCAAATTGCTAGCTTTAAAAATTACACTTTCCGGCATCTTTACACTTTTAAAATTAAAGCGAGGTTTTATAAGGTTCTTTTTAATTTCTATTCTTTCAATTTTATTTAGCTTTTTTTCTCTTGCCTTTGCTTGTTTTGCCGTTGCAGCTCTTGCTTTATTTTTTCTCACATAATTTTCAAGCTTTGCAATTTCATTTTGCTGCTCTTTGTATTCAATTTGCAGCTGCTGTTTTCTCATTTCGTAAAGTTTTACAAAATAATCATAATTTCCGTGATATCTAGTTAAGATTTTGTGTTCAAGGTGATATATTACATTGACAACGCTGTTTAAAAAGCTGTTATCATGGGATATCAATATGAACGCATTTTCGTAATTTATTAAATAGCTTTTTAACCATTCTATGTGTTCTTCATCCAGGTGATTAGTAGGCTCATCTAATAACAAAATGTCTGGTGCTTCAAGTAAAAGCTTAGCAAGTAAAACCTTTGTCCTTTGTCCACCGCTTAAAGATGAAACGTCTTTATCTAAAAGTTCCCTAATTCCAAGACCTGCTGCTGTAGATTGTATTCTTGAATTAATGTTGTAAAAGTTGTTTTTGTCTAAAGTTTCCTGCATATTTGATAGCTTATGGAGGGCTCTGGATAATTCCTTTTCATTCATAGTACCAAGCTCATTGCATAAGTCACTTATTTTTTTCTCTATATCAAATAACTTTGAAAATGCACCCTTTAAAGTGTCTAGTGTGGTATTCCCTTTTTTTAGATCAACATGCTGATCCATATAGCCTATGCTAAATTTGCGATTCCATTCAATTGTGCCCTCATCTGGTAGAAGCTCTCCCGTAATAATTTTCATAAAGGTTGACTTGCCTTCCCCATTAGCACCAATAAGACCAATATGCTCTCCTCTTAATAATCTAAAAGATGTATTTTTAAATAATACCCTTTCGCCAAATGAATGGCTCATATTTTCAACTGTTAAAATACTCATTATCTGTTTACTTCCTTTATCTATGTATTTCCAAATTAATATATTATCCGCTTTTAAAGCATACCATCTCATGCTATAAATACTCAAGTTCATAAATATTTCTGTATTATATGTGACTATATAAAACAACGGTATATTAGCATGCTTTTTTATGCTAATATACCGTTTTACATTAATCATGTTTTTTTTGTTTTCTGATTATTCTTCTAATACTATTTTCTGTTAAATAATACTGCTTAGATAAGCTTTTAACAGATATACCTGTACAATACCTATTAAAAATTTCTTTATTCCTTATATAAAGATACCTTTTGGTTTCAGTATTTTCTCCCCAGGATTTTTTATTTTCATTTTTTCTAGGAATATAAATATATGCGCCATCGGTATATTTTTGAATTGCTTGAATTATACATTGTGGTAATACATTCTGTGCCTTTTCATATTTCATAAATCATCTGCTCCAATCTACATCTACTTTGTAAATAATGAAGCAAAGACTGAACAAAACATGTAAAAACTAAATTGATAAATTTATAGGGTCGCTAATTAACTTATACACTACTCATAATGATTTAAAAATGTCATTTTGAAACATACATAAATTAAGTTTAACATTGTTTTCCCTGCAGCTCCAAACAAAATTTTCCCATGTTTTTACAATCTTTGCATGGAGCTAAATCTTATAACTAAAAGCATTATGAATTTTCCCCCTTTTTCTCTAATCGTACTAATTGTATATTTACAATAATTATTCTATGAACTCATACATCATGAAAACTATTGAAGCTTCGAAATACAATCAAATTAAGTATAATATAAACTCCAACATTTTCAAAGCTTTTATTTTAAATGCTTTAGAGGATATAATAAAAAATGAGACTACATTTATAGATGAACCACTGATAAGAAAAGATTTAAGTAAAACCCTGTTATAAAAATCAATAGCTGAAGAAACAACTATTGATTTTTAACTTCAGAAGTTGAAATCTTATATTTAGGAACAGTTGG